>JAUSNX010000011.1 GCA_030656015.1 Methanobacteriaceae archaeon | reverse complement strand
TCCCATCCCATAAAGTCCAGCTATACCTCCAAAACCAACAATAGCCGCAGTACTAATAAATGTAGCACCATAACTCATGGCCATAATATACGGGTGAGTGGTACGGCCGGCAACCATGAAATCTTCAGCAGTTTTAGTCCGCTTCCAAGCCACATAACCCGTGTAGCCAATTATAATCATATATACCAAAATAATAATTGATAATAATAATACATTCATATTTCACAAAACCCCATTAAAATGATTTAAAATTTAATCTATATATTTCAAATTAATATTTTATTGCTCTTTTATACTCATTTAATGTAGCCTCCATTTCAATCTCCAAGAATTATAATTACAAAAGTAATTATTAAAAATTTATTACTATCTAAACAATTATATTATTTAAAAATTCCCAAATGTGTTTTTTTTTTGAAGATTAATAAATTTAATTATAAATAAGTAAATATGATATTTAATAATAAAAATTTAGAATTTAAATTAATTCAAATTAATAATAAATAATTTGAGAAATATTTAAGAAAAATATTGTATTAAATTCATACCAATTCACTAATCAGTTGGATCCAGAAAAAATAAGCACAGGGATAACATGATATGGAACAAAGAAGCCGAATGCATGTCCGATGAAGAAAAAGAAGATTTACAATTAAAAAAATTAAAAGAAGTGGTAAAAAGGGCCTATGAAAATGTTCCTTATTACAGAAATCGTTTTGATAAATTGAATATCAAGCCAGAGGATATTCAAACTCTAAAAGACATTGAAAAATTACCATTTACCACTAAAACTGATTTAAGGGATGCCTATCCATTTGGAATGTTTGCAGTTCCTGAAGAAGAAATAATAGAAGTTCACACCTCTTCTGGAACAACAGGTAAGCCAACTGTATCCGGATACACCCAAAAAGACTTGGAAATATGGGGGGAGGTTATGGGAAGGGCCCTTACTATGGCCGGCGCTAGTAGGAAAGACAAAATACAAAATTGTTATGGTTACGGGCTTTTCACTGGAGGATTAGGTGTTCACTATGGAACACAAACCATTGGAGCAACAGTTATTCCCATATCTGCTGGAAACACTCAAAGACAGATAGAAATTATGCAAGACTTTCAAACCAGCATAATAACCTGCACACCCTCTTATGCACTGTATCTGGCCGAAGTTCTGGAAAAAAATGGTGTGGACATTAAAGATCTAAATTTAAAAGCAGGAGTCTTTGGGGCCGAGATGTGGACTGAAGAGATGAGAAAAGCTATAGAAGATCGTTTAGGCCTTAGTGCTTTGAATATTTACGGGCTAACCGAAATTATCGGCCCTGGGGTGGCCCAGGAATGCGAAGCAAAAAATGGACTGCATATTTTTGAAGATCATTTTTACCCAGAAATAATAGACCCTAAAACGCAGGAAACACTTGATGAAGGAGAAAAAGGCGAACTAGTTTTAACAACCTTAACCAGAGACGGTATGCCCATTCTTCGTTTTAGAACTAAGGACATAACTGCTCTAAAAAAAGAAAAATGTGATTGTGGTCGTACTCAAGTAAGAATGGACAGAATTACTGGCCGTACAGATGATATGCTAAAAATTAGGGGCGTTATTGTATTCCCATCACAAATAGAAAAGGCTTTGCTCAAAATAGAAGGCTTACACCCCCAATATCAAATTATTGTGACTAGGCCAAAACACTTAGATGAATTAGAAGTTCAGGTAGAGGCCTCACCCACCCTATTTTCGGATGAAGTGAAACATATAGAAGAAGTAAAAAAGATGATAGAGTATTATATACACAGCGAAATTGGTTTAAGAGTTAATATCAGCCTAGTAGAGCCAGAAAGCCTACCAAGAAGTGAAGGAAAAGCAGTACGAGTTATAGATAAACGAAATTTTGACTAAATATTTATTTAAAATTAAAGAGGGGATTAAATGAAATTAAAACAGATTTCTATATTTCTTGAGAATAAAGAAGGTAGGTTAAAAAAAGCCATAAACATTCTTTCCCAGAACAATATCAATATAAGGGCTCTTTCCATCGCAGACACCTCTGAATTTGGTATTCTGCGATTAATAGTTCCTGAACCAGAAAAAGCTCAGGAAAAGCTGGAAGAAAATAATTTTGTGGTTAAAGTTAATGAAGTAATTGCTGTGGAAGTCCCAGACCAACCAGGAGGCCTGGACAGCATATTGAGCATTTTATACGATTCCCAGATTAATGTGGAATACCTTTACGCGTTTGTAGAGAAAAATGAGGATAAGGCCATTGTAGTAATAAAAACCGAAAATATAGATGAAGGTATTGCTGCTTTAGAAGAGTCAAACATTAACATAATGTCTGCCGAAGACGTTAACAAACTTTAATTTATTTATTTTTTGAGAATTAAATCATAAAAATTAATAACTAATGATAAATAATTCAATATCATGGATTTTTTGAATAATATAACTGAACTGTTTAATAAAAACATTAATAGTCAAGAATCATTAAAGTCATTGATTAAAGAACATGGATCATTACTTGAATGGCAGGAATTATTAAAAATACAATTGGAACAAATTTATTGGCCATCCAAGTATTCTGCTGCAATATTAATTATTTTTTCTATTTCATTTATCGTAATTTCACACATTCCGTTAGATATTTTTCCAAGTGTTAAATGGATAAACAGCGAAAACTTGGTTGCAATAGTTGCAGGAATATCTGCCCTAATTTTTGCACTACTTATTTTCGTGGCTCAACAGTTCAATAAAAACCATAAAGAAGCACGAGTACTGTTAAAAGAGAGTAAACTATATCCAATAGTAGTTTTAACTATTTTTTGTTTCTTTAATTTCATTTTAAACGGATCAAACGCCATAATAGCAATTTTTATAATATTTATTGGAATTCTCACAATCAATTCATTGTACAGTTTATTCAAAATTTTATTAAGTAAAAACAAGTTCTTTAACGAAAATATAAAATTAGTAACTGATTTATTTGAAAGAAGCATAGAATTAGCTATTGATGAACGTTTAGGCAATAATATATTATTAGAAAAAATTGAAGATTTCGAAATTGAGTATAATCCACTAATAATAAAAAATAAGCACCAATATCATGATTTCTATTCTTATAAAGAAGGCATTATTCAAGATATTAATTTAACTAAATTAAGATATTTTTCTGAAGAAGTTGAACGTGAGTCAAAGCAAAATGGTTATAGCTATTATGACAATGAGCCAGTTATCAACTCTGAGAATGATAATTTAGATAAAAATTCTATAAAAGAACCCAAAAGGTACAAACAGAATAATAATCGTTTTCTATTAAAAGGATATAAATCCGCTGTAAATGATGATGATGTTCTAATTTGTGTTGAAAAATCAATTATTAAAGATGAAAAAATTCTAGAAAGTCTTAAAAAAAGAATAAATGATATTTTTATTATAAAAAGTGAAGACGAGAATTTCTCAGAAGAAATAAAATTAGAGCTAAATGACTGGAAAGAACAGTTCATTAGCGCTATAAAAAATGAAAATTTAAGCAAAATAGATGAAGCATATAAAATTTATCCTAAATTAGAAGAAACTTTCATAAATTTACTAAATAAGTATGGAAGCAATTATAATTTTGAACAAGCCCAAAAAGAAAGAAATGCATTATTTGGAGGGTGGAATGAAGTTAGATGGCTTTCTGAAGATATAAGATATATTTTCAATACAGCTATGGATTCTGATAATCAGGAAATTATACGGAAAGTAGGATATTTACCAATTTTAATCGCCAATAAAGCTTTAGATTTAAATGACCATTACTTTTTTCAAGAATTTATTAGTTTTGTTATTCCACTGTATATGAATTCTAAACAAAAACCTGATGATTTGAAATCCTTTATGATTGATAGATCCTGGAGATATTTGAAAGAAACTTCGCAAATAGTAGAAATGAAGTTAGAAGAGCTTGACAAGAAAGAAAACGAATTAATTTCTTTAAAAAACTTTGCAATATATATTTATATAATATTTCAATATCTTTTAGAAAAATCTATAAAAGTAAATGACTTAAAAACATTTAAAACATTTAATTCTGTTTTCAATAAATTATTTACTCATTTTGATCCGTTAAATGATTATATGGATTTAGAAGACGTAGAATGGGAGTTACAATGGATCAAAGATTACGGTGGAGATCCAGATGAAAAAATAAATCTTGAAATGCAACTCAAAAATAAAAAAGAACTTGAAAATATCATAACTGAATTAAATGAAAGAAAAAATCAGATGATTTTTGGTTTAGCAACTTGGATATTTGGTAAATATCAGCAACAGAATTATCTTAAAGAATTTTATTTAGAAATAATCAATTCATTACCTGAAAACTTTTTAGATTTTACCGAAGTATTTCTATCAGCACATACACTTGAAGCAGACGATTTTTGGAATTGGGATCGGTGGGAATCATATCCAGAAGGGGAAGTAATAGTTATTGATACAATGGGCAAATTAGAAAAGTTTTATTTGATTAGGTCACTTCAATTATTAAATAATAAAAAACTAAAAAAAAGTGATTTGAAGTTTTCTAATGAAAAATACAATCATGATATGTATCTTTTAGCAAAAAATAACAGATTTATTAAATTTTTAGACAATATTCCTAAAAATCGGGACAAATGGAAATCCATATTAATTTCAGATGAAATTAATCAAATAAAAAATTTTAAAGAAATTTTAAATGAATATGTGACCATATGGGAAGAAATAGAAAAGAGAAAGATGAGAGAAGGTAAATTAGATCAAAATAAAATAGATAAATTCAGAAAAGATGTTTTAAAAAGATTTAATGAAGTAATAATTCTTAGAAATATTTTTGAACATTTCAATCTATATGAAAATAAAATAAAAGAAGTTTCACAAAATAATATAAAAATTGGGCTAATACAAATGGATGATAAATCAGTATTCTTCGATGATTGGTATGTTAATTATCCAAATTCTGGAATTAGATATGGTAATAATTTAGCTCGTGGAGAAGAATCATCCATTTTAGAAAATATCCTAAATAATTGTAAAAAAATTGAAAAAAAGATGTTTAAAAAAACTTTGGAAAAAATTAGTTCATCGGACATAATTATAATAGTTACAGGTTTCAATTCAAGTGAATTCATTATGAAATCCAAAAACTTTTTTGGAAAATATGATAATAAAGTTCCAAAATTAGATTTAAATAAGATGAAAGGATTTAAAGGATATCATAAATCTAATGAGAATAATATACCTGTTTTTAGAGTTTTTAATGCGCAAAATGATAGTTTAATAATATTAAATAAGTCCAAATTTGGAAAATTAACACAATATTATCCTCTAAACAAATTGGAAGATCAAAAATTTATGAGAAGCATGTTCTACATGAATATTAGGGCTTTTTCTGATGATAAAAGCTTAATGAAAGAATATTTAACTGCTTCTATTGATTGGTTAAAAGATATTGGAAATGATGAAGAACAAAGAAAATATCTTGAAGAAAAAGTATTGATAGAAATTTATGAAAAATTCGAATTCGTGAAAGAAGAAGGTTTTGAAGGCTATTTCATTGATTTTAGTAAAGATAATTGATATTAAACTGAGGAATAAGAATGGAAAAATCTTTTGAGATAAAAAAAATATGCACCAATCTTAGACCCGGCAAGGTAGCAGTTCTTGTCCATAAAGGTCATGGATGGCAGGAAAAATGTTTAGAAATAATTGAAGTCTTTAGTGAGATTTGGGGTGGGCAAAAAAACTTCATCGTTCCTACAGATGGAAAAACAATACTTGAAGAATTCTGGATTTTACTTGAAAAATTTGATCCAGATTACATTTGTATTTACAATACTAAAAACGGAACTATTAACAAAATATCAGATGAATTGAAAGAAGAACTTTTGAAAAGATTAAATCCTTTTTTTGATCGAACTGACAACGATCCGATTATGAATTATTTTTTCAATTCAAGTTGGCCTTTGACATTTTTACCAGATATTATTCCCTTTGCAGAAAATCTCAAAAGTGAAACCATTTATAATCCAATTATTAACTTACCCATTGCAGAATGTCCAAATTATATGAAATTATTAGTACATTCCGTTCTAGGAAAAATATCAGATGATTACACTAAAAAAATAGAAGAAATAGATATTAAGATTCAAGATAACGATTTTAGTGAAAAAAATTTACATGATTATTTAAAATGGGTTTGGAATGAAGAACCAAAAACTGATTATCCTTTTTATTATTCCATGTTAAAACTCGAATCGTATCATAAAATTAGCGATTCAGATAAAATTCGAAAAGCGCCAGTGATAACAGTTATAGGAGATTCTATAAATGATTTTTGTTTATATTATAACTTATCTAGTCTAAGGAAAGACGTTTTTTGGGCTCCTTTTTCATTAATTAAAGATTCATTGATTGCTCGAAAAAAAAATAATCATGCTGGGAAACATTTGGGTCTCAAAATGACCTCATTTAACTCATATTTATCTTGGGAGCTCGAAAAAAGGATTAATCATGGTCATTCAGATAAAAAAATTGTTTTTACAAGTATCTCAAAGTCTAAACATAAAATAAAAAAATTAATAGAATCAATTCATTCATTAAAAACAATTGAAAAGTCTGTTTCTATTTCAAAAAATGTTAAATCCCTACTACCCTACATTCAACGTGTTTTAGAATATGATAATGAGTCAAATTGTTATATGGAACAGTTTATTGATTCAAAAAATATGAATCCCATTAAAACGCCTCTTCCAAGAAATTTTAATCATCGAAGTTTTGATAAGCATTATTGGATAACAGAATTTAATATTGAAAACTATAAACTTCCACCATTATCCAATTTAAGCGATTCAATCGAATCAAGACTATACTCTAACAATGAAATAAGGATCTCGGAAAATGGTATTGCATATTTTTGTCCATTTACTGCGACATTTGGTGAACGTATAGAAAAATACGTTGCTAAACCATATATTAAATTATTAAGTGCATTTGAGATCTTCAAAAAGGTATTTGATGATTTAGAGTATATTGTTATTACCTCCGACAAAGGTAATTATGAAAGAGAAAGTACTGAAAAGTTTGGATCATTAGTAAAATTAACTAAATTTTTAAAAGAAGAGAAATATCAAATTCTTTTTAATACTTTCATTGAAAAAAAGAACCCTGAATCTCCAGAAGATGGAATATTCTTAAAAGATGATTGTAGAATGTACTTAAGTTCAAAATCTATTAGAAATATCATTGGTGATGAAGTAGATCAAATAATAAATGATTTTATTAAAAAAGATATTTTACACAGAGGATTCATTTTTAAATGTGAAAAATGCAAATATACTGGCTGGTATGACATTGAAGATGTTGATATCAAATTTAAATGCAGAAGATGTAGAAAAATTCAATATTACGACTCTAAACACTTAGCTAGGCAAAACCCCATTGAACCAGAATGGTTCTATAAATTGGATGAATCGATTTATCAAGGATATTCCAATAGCATGATTGTTCCTATTTTAACTTTATATAAACTAAAGGAGTTAAGTAGTGAAAGTTTTTTATACACAAATGAAATCGAAATTAGAAAAAAAGAACTTCCTGATAATCAATATAGGGAAATTGATATTTGCTGCATATCCGATGGAAAAATCATTGTTGGAGAATGTAAAATAGATAATAAACTTGAAGATGTTGAAATAGAAAAATATAAAGAGATTTATCAAGAAATTGGAGCAGATAAAATAATATTTAGTACTTTTGATGAAAAAGGATGGTCTGAAGGTACTATTAAAAAATTTGAAAAAATATTAGGAAATGAAGTTAAATTTGAGGTATTTAATAAAAAAGATTTAATTTCCTAAAATTTATCAACAAAGTCAAATCCATCTTCAAAAGCCCTCATATTAATAGGCATGCTTTTTTCAGGCAAATTGTTTCTCATAGATTCCAGTATCAATTCTTTTTTTAGTGGAAATCCATCCACTGCCGTGGCCGCCCCCAACATCACCATATTCAAAGAAAGAATATGGCCGGCTTTCTTGGCAATCTTTTCTGCATCAATAGCAAAAACATGATTTGATTTAGACTCCAGGTTCTCAATTATATCCGAAAGTTCAGGATAAGGATTTTCACTGGCAGATATATTAAAAGGCATTATAGAAGATGTATTAAAAATTATAGCTGTGTTTTTATTAGCTTTGGGTGCTGCACGAACAGCTTCCAAAGGTTCAAATGCCAGTAAAAGATCAGCTTTGCCTTCCTCAATGATAGAACTTTTTGAATTGCCAATTTTAAGTTCTGTGGAAACAACCCCTCCTCTCTGGGCCATTCCATGGATCTCACTCATTACCACACCATTTTCTCCAGCAATAGCTGCTTCACCAATGACAATTGATGTTTTTATAATTCCCTGGCCACCTACGCCACAGATATAAATATTATATGATGATTCATAAGTTGAAGAATTTAATATGCCCTTTGAATCCCGGAATTTATTGAGGGATTTGTAATTGAGGGAGTTATTAATATTATCATTTTTAAACTCGGATTTACCACACTGATCACTGTTTAATTTATTATTACAGTTACATTTTTCCATGAAAATCACTTCCGGACTCTAATAGCTTTTTCTGGACACATTTGGACACAAACTGTGCATCCCTTACAGGCCATGGCATCAATTTCTATGGATTGCTCCCCGGAGGCCTCAGTCTCATAGATCGCTGGGCAGGCCATTTTAGAAATACATCCCATACATTGGCTGCATTTTTCAGAATCAACTGCCATTACTGCTTTTTTAGTTTCCTTTTTAGAAGTTTCTTTATTCTTTATCAAAACACAAGGATATCTGGAAATGATTACTGCCACACCATCATATTTTAATGCTCGCTCAAAGGTATCCACCGTCTTTTTAATGCTCAAAGGATTAATAGTCTCTACAAATTCAGCTCCAGTAGCCTTGACCATGTTTTCTATGGAAATTTCCGGTGCTGCGTCACCCATTCCATCAATAGGCAATCCAGGGTGAGGTTGGCCGCCAGTCATGGCCGTAGTACGATTATCCAGAACCGTTAGCACAAAATTGTGCTTATTATGAACTGCATTAATGAGTGGCGGGATTCCAGAATGGAAAAAGGTAGAATCACCAATAAAACAGACAATATTCTGATTAGTAGCTTTTGAAAACCCACAACTAGTACCAATACTGGAACCCATGGCTAAAAGGTAATCTGCCGCTTTGTAAGGAGATTCAATTCCTAAAGTATAACATCCAATATCTGTAGGGAAAATTAAATCTTCCTCATTTATATTAAGATTTTCACGGGCCTTTCTAATGGAATAATATACTGCTCGATGAGGACACCCTGGACAGAGCGTAGGTGGCCTATTAGGGAGTGCTAAATCATCTAAAACTTTATTTTTATTGGTTTCTAAATTAGAATCTTGAGCTTCGCTTTGACTTTCAGTCAAATTTAAAACTTTATTTAGTGTTTCTTTAACAATATCCTGATTAAATTCATAAATGAGAGGTAATGAATCATCCAGCTTTCCATGAACCTTTTTACAAAGTCCTTCAGCACCTAAAATCTTTAATATCTCATTTTCCATTATAGGATCGACTTCTTCAACAACCAGCAATTTATCCAGGTTCTGAGCAAATTTTAAGATAATATCTTTAGGAAAAGGATAAGTAAATCCAAGTTTTAATAAAGGAATATTGAGGCCCATTTCTTCAACTACATCAAAAGCATAATTGAATGCACTGCCACTAGCAACTATGCCTAAATTTGCTCCCTTAAAGTCAAAATCTAGATCTAAATTTGAATCTGAGTCTTCTTTAATCACTTGTCCATTATAATAAATTATATTCAAATCAGAACTGTTGGAAACTTCTAAAATGTTTTCCATTTTCTCCACTAAGTCTTTGTGCATGATTCTGGCCGTTGCCGGGACAGGCACAAACTGTGATGGATTTTTATGGAAAAATCCTTTAGAATTAGAATTATTCGATCCCTTAATTTCATTATTCTTTCTTTTAGATTGTGGAATACCTTCTAATTCTACAATTCCCCTCATATGGGAAACCCGAGTAGTAGTCCTTAGCAAAATAGGAATTTGAAACTCTTCTGAAATTGTATAACCGTATTTCATAAAGTCTTTGACTTCTTGAGGATTAGAAGGCTCCAATACAGGTAAGTTAGCCAGTCGAGCATAGTGACGATTGTCCTGTTCATTTTGAGATGAAAACATGGATGGATCATCTGCAGAGAGAATAATCATTCCTCCCCGAACCCCAGTATAGACCACACTCATAAATGAGTCAGAGGCCACATTTAGACCAACATGTTTCATGAAAGTAAATGAGCGGACACCTGAAGCTGCAGCAGCCGCAGCGACTTCCATGGCCACTTTTTCATTGATAGAAAATTCAAAGTAAACACCGGCATCATTTGCTATTTTTGAAAATACATCCCCAATTTCTGAAGAAGGAGTACCTGGATAAGTGGCAGCTAATGAAATTCCTGCCTCCAATGCTCCCCTTACCGCGGCTTCATTACCCAGCAAAAACAGTTTTTCTCCGGATTTACCTTGGACGATCTCTTTAAGATTCATTAAATCACCTTAATCATTTTTAAGTTAAAATATAGTTTATAATGCAATTATTTTAATTATAATCTATTTAATGTCTAATATATTTCAATGGTCTAATGTAAAAAACGGGTAGCATAAAGTAATTGAACCTAAATTTTATAATTCAATTTTAAAATGCATATTTAATTTATTATTATCTAAAATTGTACTTCTTGAAATATAAATGCTATTAATATTTGAATCTAATTTTGAATTAATATATTAAAAAATAGGCCAATTATGTCTCTAAAACATTAATTTTAATGAAATTAGCTTACTGATCATAATTAAATAATATTTTGATTAATTCAACTATTTCAGTTTTCAAAAATATTATATCCTATATTACACAATATTTTAAATATATTAAATCTAAAAGAAGTGAAAAATATTATTAATTGGATATTAATAATTAAATAAAATAAATATTGAGAAATAGATATTAAAATTAATTATAAATATCAAATATTGCTGTTTTTACGATTTACTTACAAATAAGCAATTAAATAGAAATTATTCTAAATATCCATAAATTTTAAAAAATAGCATATCAAGTTTAAAAAATTATAAGTTTAATTTAATTTAAAGCATTAACTGGAGATAAAAATGATAAAAATCAAGGTTTTAAGATTTGATCCGGGAGTAGATTCTGATTCCCATCTGGAAACTTATGAAATAGAAGAAAAAGAAAAGATGAAGGTACTGGACGCCCTTAATTTTATAAATGACAATTATGGTGCTAATCTTGCATTTAGAAGCTCTTGTAGAGCCGGCCAGTGCGGTTCATGCGCTTTAAAAATGGATGGAAATATTGTTTTAGCATGTAAAGCTGAAATTCAGCCAGATTCTATCATAGAACCTTTAGATTTTCCAGTCCTGAAAGATCTTATTGTTGATAGAAGTGAAATAGAAGAAAAAGCTGAAAAAATGAGGCTTTTTCTAAAAAAGTGTGGAAATGAATCTTTAACAAATGATTCAGCTAAGACATGTCCTGAAATCATCCCTGCCCATGAATGTATTGATTCTAAAAAATTAAGGAGTTGTATTGAATGCTTCTCCTGTTTATCTGCATGTCCAGTTATAAAAGAGAGCTCAGAATATGCAGGACCATATTTCATGAGGTCCTTATCTAAGTTTGCTTTAGATCCTAGAGACACAGGAGATAGGGCATTGAATGGGTTTGAAGAAGGACTCTATTGTTGTACCACTTGTGGAAAGTGTGCGGAAGTTTGTCCAAAAGAAATCAGCATTCCCGGAGATGCCATTGAAAAATTAAGGGCCATTGGTTGTAGAGAAGATGTGGGGCCACTGGAACCTCATAAGAAACTTAAGCAGACAATCATGGAAACAGGTAGATCTGTAGATCCTCTAGAAAAAAGTTTCATAAAGGCCGTAAATGATTCAACTACCTTATCAAACTCCGACAAAGCTCAAGATTCTGATAAATTTCTTGATTCTAAATCTCAACCAAATGTAGCCTTCTTTACAGGTTGTCTAGTAGATTATCGAATGCCAGACATTGGTTTCGCTCTTTTAAAAGTTCTCCAAGAAAATGGAATTAAGGTAGATGTTCCTGAAAATCAGGTCTGCTGTGGTTCGCCTATGATAAGAACCGGGCAGCTAGATGCGCTTGAAAATCTAGTAGAACAAAACAAAAAGGCATTGAGTAAATATGATACCATAATCACTGTCTGTGCTGGATGTGGGGCCACACTAAAGAAAGATTACCCTAAATTCGGTGCTGAATTTAATGTAATGGATATCAGCGAGTTCCTTGTTGATAAACTAGATATGTTCAATACTAAGCCAGTTAACATGAAAGTGACCTATCATGACCCCTGCCACCTTTCTAGAAGTCAGGGCATTCGCTTAGAGCCCAGGAAAATATTAAGCAAAATTAAAGGTTTAGAATTCATTGAAATGAATGAACCCAACCAGTGTTGTGGTTCTGGAGGAGGAGTTAAATCTGGAAAACCTGAAATTGCATCTGCTTTAGGTGAGAAAAAAGCAAAAATGATTGGAAAGCTGGATGTAGATGCAGTAGTTACCATATGTCCTTTCTGCCAAATACATATCCAAGATTCTCTGAATAAAGAGGGATTAGGCCATATAAAGGTTCTAAATATCCTAGAATTATTAGATATGGCTTATAGCTCGGATTGATAATAAAAAATCGAAATAAGTTATTGATGGAAATGATTTATGAAAAGAATTGAAAAAGGATTTGAAGAATTATAAACTCCTTTACCAAAATCACCATTAATCCAACTATATCAATTATTCATTAATTAATTCACTATTTTTTAGTTATTTTCAGGAGATAAAAATGGAAAAAAAAGATTTTTTAAAAGATAACATCTACGTGGTATTTGTAGAGCCAGAATCTCCAGGAAATATTGGTTTTTTAGCCAGAACTATGAAAAATTTTGGTCTTTATAATTTAATTCTTATAAATCCATGTGATCTAAAAAAAGAAGCTTATTTTCAGGCCATGCACGCACGTGAACTGGTAGAGCACGCTGAAATTCACAAATCTATTCCAGATTTACTTGCATCAAAACAAATAGATTTTATAATAGGTACGACTGGAACTCCGGGTGGAAGTTACAAATTATCACGTATTCCCCTAAAACCACAACAACTCGCCGAATCCATACGTACAGAAGGTAAAATAGCATTTTTATTTGGAAGAGAAGGTGATGGATTATATAATGATGAAATAGAAATTTGCGATGCAGTAGTAAGCATTCCCACAGATGAAATTTATCCCATTATGAATATAACTCATGCTGCAGCCATTATTTTCTATGAGATATTCAAAAATAGAAATGAATTTAATGTAGAAGGCCTAGAAGAGGCCTCTCTAAGCGAAAAGGAATATTTAATAGAAGAAATGGAAGAAGTTGTAGAAAAATTGGATATTCCTCCGCACAAAAAGAAAAATGGTACTAAAACTTTTAAAAACATTCTAGGCCGTGCGTTTATTACTGGAAGAGAAGCCCATACTCTTAAAGGTATTTTAAGAAGAATAAATGGTAAAATGGAGTGATTTTATTATAAAGTTTATTATAAAAATTTTAATAAATTTTATTCAAACTAACATAACCGTATTAATAAATTGATTAAATAAATAATAATTAAAATTATTAGAGTTTAATCAATTGTGAATAAAAAATTAAAACATTATCAAAATTGCATATTCTAAAATATTCTAAAAAAGGGGATTAAAAATGATATTTGGGCTGGGGCCATTAGAATTAGCAGGAATATTAGCATTTGTAATCATATTATTCTTTTTACCTAAAATTATGCGAATAAGGATGATTTCATCCATAAATAGAACTGTTAATGAGTTAGAATCCATAGTAAAAGAAGCCCAAGATATTCTGGTAAAAATTTCCAACAAACAGGAAAATCCATTGAAAGATCCTGAAGAATCCGTAGCCAGATTTATTGAATTTTTTATAGTTCCTCCTATGAATCTAGATCCCCAAGGCCTGGTAAAAAAGTTTGATAAAATTCTGGAGTTAGGTGAAGCTCGTTTCAAAGATATGGCATATGAAATCGCCCCTGAAGCCGATGAGGAAACTAAATCAAATATAATTATGGTAATAAAAGCTACCATTGGCCTTAATGCTGTAACCAAATTGGTTAAACATAATATGGAACTGGCCCGGAAAACAGGCAACCTCCAACTTATGTTATCTCTCCAAATGAGTCTTTCCATACTTATGAGAATGGTTAAAGCTCAATTTGAAGGCACTAAATCATTTTCAGAAGGTTTACCTATTTGAGATGGAATTGGACCCCTGATTGCTGGAATATTAATTGATAACCTTAATTCTGGTAATCAGAAGAGTGATTTAGACGATTTAGGAGATATAATTTCTTCAAATCACGAATTTAAAGGTCGTAAATTAATTATTCTTAGAGCTAAAGGACCCGGCGCAAGAGTGGGTCCTGTAGGGAAAATAGCAACTGAAATTATTGAAAAAAATGATATAAGTCGAATTATCAGTTTAGATGCGACGGCCAAGCTTGAAGGGGAAAAGACTGGAAGGCTAGCAGAAGGGATTGGGGGTCGTTATAGGCGGTTTAGGAATAGAAAAATGGCTAATAGAAGAAAAAACAACATCAAATGATATTAAAATTGACGCCATTGTCATCAAAATGAGCCTGAAGAAGCCATAAGTCAAATGAGTGAAGAAATTGCAGAAAGCTCCCAAATGGCAATAGATATTCTTAAAAAATCAATTATACGTTCACCTGAAGGATCAAACATCTTAATAATTGGAGTGGGCAATAGTTCTGGAATCCCCAACATCGTAAGTGATATTTCTGAAATTGAATTTAAAAAACCTAATAAAAGCTAATGAATTAAAAAAAAAAGCTAAAAATAAACAATTTAACCATCTATAACTTAAAAATCTTATAAACAAGTATATCGTTAAATTGAGTGCTAGTATTGATTTCCTAGTATTGATTTTATCTAATTAATATTTTCAAAGTATAATTAACCATACACCTTTAAAAATTCGTACATTTAAAATATAAAACAGATGAAATTAAAATATCTAATCTTAAATTCAAGAAAATAAATAGTTAAACTCTATTGAATTATTTAAACTCAAATAAAATGATTAAAGACACCAAAAGACAAGAGGGCAAAAAATGGCAATTCTAAGTGACACTGATATAAAAAAATATTTAGAAGATGGTTTAATATTGATTGATCCATTGGAAGACCCTGAAAGACAAATACAACCTTCTTCTGTTGATTTAAGAATTGGAAGTGAGTTTAAGGGGTTTAAAATAATTAGGAAACCATTTATAGACCCTAAAGATAAGTCAGACATGGATTCTTACATGGAATCTTTTCATATTGATGAAAGTCAGCCATTTATTATACATCCTGGAGAATTTGCACTGGCCACAACTTTTGAAACTGTTCGTTTGCCAGATAATTTGGTAGCTCGCGTAGAAGGTCGTTCTTCCATGGGGCGATTAGGAATAACCATGCATGTAACTGCAGGTTACATAGACCCTGGTTTCCAAGGTAAAATTACTTTAGAAATATCTAACATTGGTAAAATGCCAGTAGCACTATATCCTGGCCAAAGAGTGTGCCAGATAGTCTTTGAAACCATGACTTCACCTGCCAATAAACCTTATGGGCACCCAGACAGAGATAGTAAATATATGGGTCAAACCAGACCAGAATCAAGTAAAATCAAGCATGATTACGAATTAAAGAATAATAAGCTCTGATTAAGACATGGTTCTCATAAAATAAGCCAATTTAAGAAAATTAATGGCTAAAAATATTAAATTAATATTTATTAAATATTATCAAATATTATTAAAATAAAAATTATTAATTTACTTAAATTCAAATTCATTAGGAGATGATTAGTATAAAACATGAAAATGTCATGAATGTGGCCAAAAAAAGAGGATTTTTATGGTCATCATTCGAAATATACTCCGGAGTATCTGGTTTTGTTGATTACGGCCCATTAGGTGCCGTTTTAAAAAATAACGTCATGCAAAAATGGAGAGACTTTTATGTAGTTGGCGAAGGATTCTATGAAATCGAATCTCCTACCATCATGCCTGAAGAAGCTCTGAAAGCATCAGGACACGTTGACCATTTTACAGATCCCATGGCTGAATGTAAGGAATGTATGGATGTATTCCGAGCAGATCACGTGGTAAAAGAGGCCATAGGGCATGAAGTGGAAGGTTTAGAAAATCAAAAAATTACTGAAATTATCTCTGAAAATGAAATAATGTGTCCCAAGTGTGGAGGCCATCTCACCCATGTTTGGAGTTACAACTTAATGTTCCAAACATTAATCGGAGCAAAGGGCAAAAAAACAGGTTATATGAGGCCTGAAACAGCTCAAGGAATTTTTATACCATTTAAAAGACTTTTAAGGTTTTTCAGAAATAAATTACCATTTGGTGTAGTTCAACTGGGTAAAGCTTATCGGAATGAAATTTCTCCACGACAGGGCGTTATCAGACTAAGGGAATTTACACAGGCCGAAGCAGAGATCTTTGTAAACCCGGAGGATAAAACCCACCCTAAATTTTCCCAGATAAAAGCTGAAAAACTGAGTTTGTACTCTTCAGACTGTCAGTTAGCCACCGAAGAACCATTAAAGGTCACAGCTCAGGAAGCACTAGATAATAAAATTGTTTCCAGTGAAATGTTAATATACCAGCTTTATCTGGCCCAGAAGTTTTTAAGAGAAATAAGAATACCTGATGAAGCTTTAAGATTCAGACAGCACCTTCCAAGCGAAATGGCTCACTATGCAATCGATTGCTGGGATGTAGAGGTTCAAACGGATAATTATGGCTGGGTGGAAATAATTGGTATTGCTGACAGAACAGATTATGATTTAAAATCACACAGTGAACACAGCAGTGAAGATTTAAGAGTATTCATTGAATATGATGAACCAAAATCAGTTAAAAAGAGTATTGCTAAACCTAATATGAGCATATTTGGTCCTGCCTTTAAAGGAGCAGCTCCCCAGTTAATGAAAGTCTTAGAAGAGTCAGATGCTGAAAAAATTCAAAAATCATTCCAGGAAAATGGTAATTTCCCAGTAGAACTGGATTCTACTTATGAAATACTGCCAGAACATGTGAATTTCGAAGAAGTAGACGAAGTAATTAGGGGAGAAAAAATATTCCCCCATGTAATTGAGCCATCTTTCGGAATAGATAGAATAATCTATTCACTTTTACTACACTCCTTCCAGGAAGAAGAAGATCGTTCTTATTTCAAATTAGCCAAAGACATTGCTCCTGTAGGAGTAAGTGTTTTTCCTTTGCTAAATAAAGAAGGAATGGTAGAAATGGCCTTAGAAATAAAAGATACTTTAAGATCTAATGGTTTCATAGCAGAATACGACTCTTCAGGGACTATTGGCAGGAGATATGCTAGATCAGATGAAATTGGAGTCCCATTTGCCATTACTATAGATCACGAATCGCTGGAAGATAAAACAGTTACTATAAGAAATAGGGATGATTCCAAACAATACAGAATTCCTCTGAAAAGAGTTCCAGAAATTATTTCAGATCTTTTGACTTCGAAAAAAGAATTTGAAGGCCTATCTAAAGAGTTATACAAAATTTAAGCTCTTTAATCAAATTTTTATTTTTAATTTTTACCCATCTATTTATAATATTAATTAATTACATTACAGGAGTTATTTCATTTAATTGATTGAAATTTTTATAATTCCAATTATCATATTAGTTTTATTTAGATTTTAATCCATGATTCATCTGTTTTATAGCTGTTTTATCCATCTTTTCACCAAGATTATTGTAATGTTGAAAAAGACTATTTCCCCAATCTAAAGCAGATATATTATGGCCCATTAATAGACAAGATGTGTCATAGACTCCATTTTCAAAGAATAAACCTAGAGAAGCTAAATTTTCAGATACCACACAAGCAACTTCCAAATTAACCGGAACTACCCATATTTCTAAACTACCTACTTTAACAAATTTTAACACATCGGAACTATTAAATTGTTCTATAAATTGTTTTAAAATATTTTTATCAAGAATTAATTTTACAAACCCTCCATTTACTAAAATTCTTTGAATTGCATCAGTATGTCTTGAAAAACAAACTGGTAAAACCGCACATATATTCTTAGCATTAGATAACAGTTCTAAGTATTTAGTAAAAGGTTCTTCTAAATTATCCAGCTTTACTTCAACTAAGTAAGATTCACTAAGCATATGTATATTTTTTTGTAATTTTAGGGGTATTCCATTTAAATTATGATTTTTCCAGAAAATTTGTTGCTTTTTTATGGTTTCCAGTTTTTGCATAATCTTTATCAAATTTAATAAAATAATTTTTCCCTTGGAAGTTATGTAAGAATTATCTCCCCTACGAACTATCCACTTCTTATTTTCAAGTTGTCCTAAACCATGAATTATTGTAGAAGAAGCAATTCCAGTTTTATCTCTCAAATATGCCAATTTTTTAGGGCCATCATACAAACTAAGTAGAATTTTAGTTCTGACATTGGATACAGCCAAGAACTTTATATCCTCAGGTTGATTTTCTAAATAATGAGAATTATCTATAAACAATTCATTTCCCCCTATGAAACCATGATTTTTGCCAGATTAGTAATTCCCACTTTTTCTGACCTTTGATAATAATAGTCAAATAGCCTTTTTGTCCAGTCAATTGCATCTTTGTTTTTACTTACTAAATCTCTATTTTGATCATAAGTTCCATCATCACTAAAAAAGCCTAATGAAACAAAATTATCAGCCACAGTAAATGCTATATTTAAATCACCAGAATAGCGCCGAAGTTCGAGATTTTTATTAGTAATAGAACCAGTTATTGTTTTTAAATCAGATGTAGTGACTGTTCTCTTAATTATATCATCTGTAAGAATCAAACATGAATTTACATCTGTTTTAATCAAATCCTGGAATAAAACCGTGTAATCTGGATGTGAAATAGGGGAAACACCAAATATTTCTTTTGATTCAGATAAAAGATTAATAAAAGTATTATGAGTTTTATAAATATCCACTGGAGTTGATTGAACAAGTTCAGAATCAAAAAATACGCCCATGTCTTGAATTAGAAAATCAGGAATACCACTGATATCATGATCTAATAATAAATCTTCAAACCTATTTGAAAAAGTAGTTGATTGCTGAAAATCAATGATAGAATCCAGCTTTAACTTGCAAAAACTTGTTATTTCAAATTTATTTTCTACTTTCTTAACTAAATTTTCTTCAACTAAACGTTTCATATTATTAGAAATGGTCGCAAAACTTAAATTATGTGTCTCATTTATTTCTTTCATAGATTTAGGGCCTTCTAAAAGACTAAACATGATTTTTAGCCTAATTTTAGATTTAACCATGAATTTTAAGTCATCTTGAATCTGATCATGTAGCTCAAAAAGATTTCTCATCTAACAGTTCCCCCTATAGAATAACTATATTTGTATGTTACTTACTTAAAAAGATTAGTAGAAAATTAACAGTTAAATAGATTTCATTAACTAAAGATGGTGATACCATGATAGATGCACATATACATGCAGACACACGACCTTATGAAGATTTTGAAAAAATGGCAATATCTGGAATAGATAAAGCCATTACTTGTGCCCACGATCCTCTGAGAATGACAACATCCGAAGTAGTACTTGATCATTTCCATAGGCTTGTGAGTAATGATGTTAAAAGAGCTAATGAAAACGGATTAAAATTATATGTTGCCCTGGGGTTGCACCCTCGAAGTATCTCAAAAAATCATGAAATTATAATTCAAGCCTTACCAAATTTACTTCAAAATAATTTAATGGTCGCTATTGGAGAAATTGGACTGGAAAAAACTTCTAGTGAGGAAATAAATGTTTTTATTGAACAGTTGAAAATTGCAGATGATTTAAAAGCTAAAGTAATTGTGCATACACCACGAACAAATAAAAAAGAAGTTACAAAAACCACTAAAAAGATTATTTTAGAAAATATCAATCCTAAACTTGTTATAATTGACCATATAGATTTTGATATAGTAAATGACCTTATTGATCAAGATTTCACTCTGGGAATTACAGTACAGCCCCGGAAAATGGCCCCCCAAGATGCAGTTAATCTATTGAAAGAATATGGGACTGACAAATTTGTTTTAAATAGTGATATAAGTTCTTCACCTTCAGATCCACTTTCTGTTCCAAAGACAGTTCACCAAATGAGATTAGCTGATTTTAAAGAAAAAGATATAGCAAAAGTATCTGAAAAAAATGCTTCGGCCTTTTTTAATATTTGAACATTTATAAAAAAATAACTTAAAATGAAAAATCCATAATTTAATAATAAAATTCAGCTTTAAAAAATTTAAATGCCACCTAATTTACCAATACACTCTGCTGCAGATGAAGTGGCAAATTTTAAACAGGAATTTAGCGATTTTTTCTTCAGCCATTGAGATATAAACCCTGCTGCAAAAGCATCACCTGCCCCAGTAGTATCTATCACCGGAACAATTTTAGCAGGACATTTAATTATTTCTTTTTTGTTGTGTAAAATAGAACCTTTATCCCCTAAAGTTATTACCACTAAGGGAATACCATTCTCAATTAAAAGATCTATTCCTTTATTTAATTCCAAGCCAGTTAATATTTTAACTTCTTTTTCATTCAAAAATAATATATCGGTGTTAGCTAATACTGGTTCCAGCTTATCCAATCCGAAAGTAGAAAGTAGGGCCCCCGGTGCAAAACATAACTTATTAGAATGTTTGGCTGCAGCATAAGCAACTTCCCAGTACGTTCCACCAAGATAAATCATTTCAGCAGATTTTATATAGTCCAAATCATCTTTAGAAAGATTTAATTTTTCATTTGCTCCCATGAATGAGTAAATAGATCTTTTTCCGCTACCATCAACACTAATAAAAGCCATACCGGTAGAATCATCTATTTTTTCTATCCTGGAAGTCTCAATACCTCTTTTAGAGAGTTTATCAAGTATGATTTCACCATGATAGTCATTTCCAATTTTAGCAATTATTCCTGAATTTAATCCATTTAAAGAGGTTTTAATTGCGAAATTTAAGGCTGAACCCCCCGGAATCTTTTTAACTTCTTCAATATACATTTCTCCATCAAGTTCAACAAATTTTGGAACTTTTAAAATAAAATCCATATTGCATGTGCCTACGGAAACAACGTCTAATTTCAAAATTACACCTGAAAACTAATTAAATAAAAAAAACGATCTCAAAATAAAAAAGAAATAAAATAATATGATTAAAAGATTTAAATTATCTTCTGCCCATTAAACCATCAATTAACTTGATAATAACACCTTTTTTATCTGGTTCTATTGGGTGGTAATGTTCTCCAATCAAGTCTGCTGCTAATTTCATTATAGCATTAGATGTAGGAGATTTTGGATTTTTAAGAACAATTGGTTCACCAAAAGCCGCAGCCCTACTCACTTCGTGATCATCGGGAATTACAGCAATTACTGGAACTTCTAGAATTGTTTCAACCTCATCAACAGTCAAAAAGGTCCTATCATGCTGTTCCCGATTGATTACAACACCAATGATATTCACACCAAGCTTTGTGGCAATAATTTTAGTTTTGAGTGCGTCACTTATAGACGGTACTTCAGGAGTAGTGACTAATATAAGCTCATCTGCAGCAGCCAATGCTGCAAGTGCATCTTTTTCCAATCCAGCGGGAGCATCAATTAATAAAATATCAGTACCTTCCATTAATCTAGATAATGCATCTTCTAAACGGTCTAATTTAACATTTCGAAGGCCCTCTAAAGATATACCTGCAGGTACAACTCTAACCCCACTAGGTCCCTCATAAATCGCATCTTCTATTGAAGCTTCACCAGCCAGTACTTCATGTAAAGTTACTGATTTTCCTTCCATACCTAAAATAAGTTCCAGATTCGCCATTGCGATATCTGCATCTAAAACCACTACACTTTCCCCAAAAGTAGATAGTGAAACTCCCAGGTTGGCAGTGATGGTTGTTTTACCAACCCCTCCTTTACCTGAAGCAACAGTAATAACCCTGGTCATTTAATACCTCCTGATTACTCTCTCATAAATATTTGTGAATTCAAATAGCTTTGAATCAATATAACGATATTATAATAATTTATAGATATCTCAATACTTAAATAGTCATCTATAACTTAAGTCATTGATTGGAAATAAACGATGCAAAAGCAAAAAATCAATGAATATTAAAAATATAAAAATTCAAATTAATCATCTAAAATATAAAAATAATAGAAAAAGTATTTTAAATTATTAATTATTAGTGAACAATTTCAATATTAATATCAAAATTCTCTACAATTTGTGGATACTCTCTAAAACTTTTACGTATCTCCATTTCCACAATATCCAAAACTTGATATTTTAGATTTTCTATAACTTTAGATTCACCCATGATCCTAGAAAAAAGACCTTTTCCTTCATATTCGGATATTATTTTTATTTTACCACCTAATTCACGAGTGTTCTCTAAGAATACCATGACTTCAGTACCCTTAATTTTAGGTACTGCCATGACAGATTGTTTTATTCTGTTCATTAAAGTCAGTTCAATCTTTTCCAAGTCACTGCTGCTGACAGTTCCCCCTTTGTAGGTATCTAAGACCTTATCAACCTCTTCTTCCTGAATATCCTTTAGCCCATATTTTTTCATGAGTTCTTCACGATCAATAGGAATTGCTTCTTCTTCTTCGATTTCATCAATATCCAATTCAGGTTCAGACTCAACAACAGGCTCCTTAACAACCTCCGCCTCAACTAAAGGTTCATTAACAGGCATTTGTTTTTCAGATTTTGAAGAAAATTCTTGTTTTCGGTCATATTCTGCCCTTTCTTCTGCTTCAATCTTAGCAATTGGCTGACGATAGCTGGCCTCTTTAGGATTGAATAATCCATCATCATAATCCAAATCATCTTCATTAGTATCTCCTTCCATATCAGAAGAAGATAATTTTGGACTGGGTTGCTCCTTTTCAATCTTATAAGCCTTGTTTAAGTCCATTAAATAGCTTATTTGAGATGGTTTCAAATCAAAAACTTCAATTAAACTATCGCTCTTTTCCATAGCTTTTTCTATTTTGATCACAGCTTCATTTTTTAAAAAACGATCATAAGAAGCTGCAACTGGTTGCCCATCTTCAAAAAGAATATAACCCTCTTCAGAACCATGAGTAATACGAATAAAACCATCATAGCTTTTTTCATACATTTTTTCCATAAGATCTGAAAATTCAAGCTCATCTGCATAAGAAACCTGAGAAGGTTTAGTAATTGGTAATTCCATTTCTCTACCCCGTATATATGGAGAGAATTAAATAAATAATATAAATCCCCCCATTAGAATTTAAATCAATAATTTGAATGTTAAACATTCATAATCAAAATCATGTTTTAATCTTTCCTTATGAGTTTTATTTCAGGAGGAGTAATAATTAAAACATTTTTCCCATTTTTACAAAGAAGTATAACTTCCACACCAATTCTTTTACGTAGATCATTGAGCTTTTCACCAGCTAACTGAAAATCTTCAGGAAGTTCATTTTCCAAATAACTCATATCCAGAATAATAGGGTTCTTTTCTTCAGATATCTGATTTATAGCGTAGTCAATATCATCCATGTTCTTAGCTTTCATTAATATAATCTCATAAAATGAATGCTCAGGAACAATTATTGTATCAGGATCTTCTTTTTCTTTTTCATCCTCATCTAAGCCCAGGTTTTTCTTAACAAAATCCATCATATCCTTCATTTAATCTCCCCTAAAAAATCAATAATTACATTTAATAACTGTGAAGAGCCACCATTTTTTACATCAACAGCTGGAAGCCCATATTCCGATTCATATTTCTCAATTTGTCCTTTTGCATCCACATTCCTCAAATTAAGAGAAATTCCAACAACTTTTGTGGGCTCTACAGATTCAATAGCTCTTATCTCATCCAAGACACCCCTAGGTTGTCGATAAGGGTGGTTTGGCCGGTGACATAAAACTGAAACCTCTGGTGAAGAACCTATTAAAATAGAAGCCGATAAACCCCTAGGGTGTGGATTACCCAGTTCAGTCAAGCTGGATTGGCTTTCAACAAAAATAATATCTGGATTTTTTTCATCTTCCAAATATTTAATTGAACCTATGATTGAAGAAGCAATATCCATTACGGATAAACTCCCTGCTCGGAAATTAAGATCTACAGGTTGTTCTAATCCCATTTCATCAGTTGAAATTACACCAACTTCCATGCCAGCATCCATAGCAGCTTTTCCAAGCAAACGAGTTGTAGTTCTTTTACCACATTCCTGTGATGTTCCACCCACATATACTACTGGAGTTTTATGTTGATAATTAATCTTAGGTAGCATTTCACAACATTTGGATGGTGCAACACCAAATAAGTTATCTATAGTATCTAATCTAGGGCTTATTTCCTTAATTAAAACATTTTTTTGCTCAGCAAACTTCAAAAGAGCTGTATTTTCAGCCACAGATAAAGACCGGAATGAAGTAACCACATTTTTTCCTTCATTTATTGCCTGAACTGCATATTTCAATGCGGAACCCTCAGCACCTATAGGCAACATTATGGCCACGCTTTTAGCTTCTGTTTCATTTAATAAGCCAATTAAGTCAGAGGAGACTGAAAATCCACAGAAAAGTTTTCCATGTTTAGAAGGATTGTCATCTACAAATCCAACTGCCTCTACGCCTTCAAAATTAGAAAACTTTTCTCCTCCACCTCCGCATCCTATGACAATGAATGGATTAAGGTTTTGAAGTTCTTCCACAGAAGATACTATGTACAAAGAATCACTCCTTAGATAATTATAATGAAATCAAATAGAAAGTTTAATTACTTATTAATTCTTATTTATATTAATAAATGATTAAAGCATATATACTTTAAGGAAAATAATCTATTTAGTGATGGAGGCATTAGAATGATAGCGAGGATACTTAAAGATTTAGGTAGGATCAACGGGGTAAATGGTTCTTTGGTTGTAGGAAAAGACGGTCTGATTATTGAAACTGAGGTGCCTTCAGATATAGATTCTGAATTAGTTGCAGCTATGTCATCTGCGGTTTTTGGTACAGCAGAGCGGTCTGCAGAAGAAATGAAACATGAACCCCTAGAACAAGTAATGATTGAAGGAACTAGAGGAAAAACATTGATGATCGATTCGGGTGAAGGAATTTTGGTTCTTATTACTGACGTCGATATTAATCTGGGACTTATCCGAATTGAAATGAGGAGAAGTGCAGAGAGGGTAAAAGATCTGTTAACATAATAACAAATATTTTATTTAATAAATTATTATTTTAAATCATTATATTTGTTATTTTTAATTGAATCTTTTTTATTGCTAATTTTTCATTTTATTTAATTTTAAATCGTTAATTATACTAATTATAAAGTTTAAAGTAATTGTAATAAATAATTATTTATTTAATACTAATAATTTTAATCACAGTTTGGGGAGTAATAATTTGAAAAAGCCCTATGTAATATTAATTGGAAGTGCTTCTGGAATTGGAAAATCTACTGTAGCTTCTGAGTTGGCCAAAGAGTTAGGCATAAAACACCTTATTGAAACTGACTTTATTAGAGAAATTGTTAGAGGAATTATAGGGCCAGAGTATGCCCCTGCACTACACAAATCTTCTTTTGATGCATATACTACCCTAAGAAATAAAGAAAAATTTAAAGATAATAAAAAAGATTTGATTAAAGCTGGTTTTGAAGAACACGCTTCATTTGTAATTCCAGCTATTGAAAAAGTTATAAAAAGAGCAGTGGATGATTTTGATGATGTTGTGATTGAAGGAGTTCACCTGGTTCCAGGATTAGTAAATATTGAAAAGTTCAAAGATGATGCATCCATACACTTTTTCATTTTATCTGCTGATGAAAATGTTCATAAAGAAAGATTCGTAAAAAGGGCCATGAAAATAAAGCGGGGCGGAAAACACTTGGAATATTTCAAAGAAAACAGAATAATCCATAATTATCTCGTAGAAAAGGCTAATGAACATGTTGTTCCTGTAATCAATAATCAGAGCATTGAATGTACTCTTAAAAGAATGTTATCCATTATAAGAGAAATTTGTAAAGAAATGATTTTAAAACATTCCGTGGATAAGTTAAATGAAGAAATTAACATAGTCTTAAATAAGTATGGTGGAAGAATAGTGGATGTTTCTTACTTCCTTCCCGGCTTTGGAGAACCTTTAAGAAGAAAAGTAAATGTTTATGATCCAAGAGAAGCAAAAAGATTTGTTGATCAATTGAATCAAAATCCAAAACGTAAGAAAGACCTAGAAAAGCTTTATGAACTATCTAACAATGTTCACAGCCACAGAATATGTGCACCCGATATGGAGACTTTAGAAAAAATGGTGGATGATTTAGATAAAAGTGGACTGCTATTTAAACAGCAAAAAGACTATGAAGATGGTGTTGATGAAAATAACACCAATGCCTAATTTTTAATATAAAAAATTAAAAAATATCAATAAATCTTGAATTAAATTAATAAACCCCTTAAAATTATCTATTAAGTTCTAAAGGAGAGTAAAATATTGGAAAAAATGAAAGTTGACTGTCCAGTATGCCATACAGAAAAATGCATGGAAGTAATTAGTCGGACAGAAGAAATCCCTTACTTTGGAGAGATAATGGAATCTGTGGTATTATGTGAATCCTGTGGTTATCGTCATACAGACATAATATGTCTGGATCAAAAGGATCCCGTTCGATATTCTATAGAAGTTAAAAAGGACAGCATGAATGCCCGAGTTGTTAAATCTCAATCTGCAACTTTAAGTGTTCCTGAACTGGGACTAAAAGTAGAACCTGGACCTAAATCTTTAGGATATGTCTCAAACGTAGAAGGTGTTATAGAACGGTTCCAAGGAGCAGTTAAAACAGCCCTCAATCTTTTTGATGATGATGAAGAATCTCAAAAAAACGCCAAGTTAATACTTAAAAATTTGGAAAAAGTTCGATCAGGAGATAAAATAGTTGAAATAGTCCTAGAAGATCCTTTTGGTCAGAGTTTCATCGCACACCCCAATGCTTCAAAAAGAGAATTGAAACCAGATGAAATAAAAGATCTAAAGACTGGTTTTGCCACTTTTGAACAGAGCGAAGTAGATTGAATAATAATCCTAAAATAATCAACCAAATATTTTTATTTATAAAATAAATAATATTTAAAAATTAGATTTAAAAAAAGTTAAAATAAGATTAAAGAAGAAAAAAGATTTAACAAATATATTTAATTATTTAAACCCGATTAAAATGTTCGTCTTCTTCATTAACATCTTTTAATTTTAGAGTACTTCTAACATCCATACTCAGAGCATCACAATCAGCTTTAATAGCATCCAAGTGCATTAAAATCCTTTCTTTTTCCTGATTTATTCTAGAAATATTCTGATAAGGATAAATGGACTCTTTTAACATTTCGTACTCAACAGTAGTGTAAGGATATTCATTTAATTGAGCACAAACTCGTTCTAGGACTTCACCTAAGAATCGGTTCATTTCAACCTTTACCCTTTCACGAATCATTTTGTCGTTGTCCAAATGCTGTTTCATGAGACGAACAACTTCGGCTTTAGCAAAAGGTAGGCCCTCTGATTCCTCATCCAATTCATCTTCAGAACCCTCGACAGATTCATCAGATTCTTCATCCAATTCATCATTGGATTCTTTATCATCAGAGGTTACTTCTGAATCTCTAGATTTTTCTTCAGAAGTTTCAGAAGTTTCAAAATCCCCATTTTCCTCTTCTTCTAGTTCATCAATATCATACTCTTGATTTAACATATCATTCATCTCATCAATCATATTATTTCTCTCCAAAAATAAATTAGAATTCATTAAATTCAATCCAATTAAAAAACAATTTAATTGAATCTAAATTCAAGAAATCTGCTTTGTTATTACTATAAGTATCAATATTAATTATAAATCCCAAACTATATAAATGTATTCTAAATTTAACAAGTTAGCTTGAATTTTTTTAATACTATCATCTTATATCTATTAAAAGATTATGTGAAAAAGCATTATAATGAAATGAAACGAAACCATTTTACATTATTTTCTAAGAAAAAATTTTCTAAAAAATTATATAAAGTAATAATTTGAACGCTAATAAATTAAATATTGAAGCCATTGTTCATCATAATAATATCATAAATCATTAAATGTAATTTCCAAACTTAAATCAATAGAAGGTGCCGAATGAGTAATAAAACCCATTGAAATTACATCTACCCCTGTGCTTGCGTATTGAGATATGTTATCTGGGCTTATCCCACCAGAAGCTTCTATGATTACATTTTCACGCAGCTCCAGTTTATTCAATTCATCTAGGATAATTTCAATTTCTTGAGTTTTCATATTATCCAGCATGATAATATCCGCGCCAGCCCTAGAAGCTAGAATCGCATCTTCCAAGGTTTCAACTTCAACTTCAATTTTTTTAGTAAAACTAACATTTTTTCGAACTATTTTAATGGCCTGATCAATATCCCCTACCATAGCCCGGTGATTGTCCTTTATCATGACACAATCATCCAATCTAAAACGATGTGGATCTCCCCCCCCAAATTTAACGGCGGATTTCTCAAAAAACTGAATACCCGGAGTTGTTTTTCTAGTTCCAGCAATAATAATATTTTTGTTAACTGCCGTTGCTTTTGCAACCATTTTTGCAGTTAAGGTGGCAATTCCACTCATCCTCATCATTAAATTTAGTACCGTGCGCTCTACACTCAAAAGAACACGCGCATTTCCTTCAATTAACATTATTACATCACCGGAATGTATTAAATTGCCATCTGACTTGTAGGTAGAATATTTTAACCCAAATTCATTAAAAATGGTTTCAGCAACATCAACCCCAGCAATTATTCCCCCCACTCGAGAAATAATTTCAGCACGAGCATCAAGTTCCGGACTAATAAGAGCATTAGTAGTAATATCTTCAAAGCCAATATCTTCTTCTATCATATGCCTTAAGGCATTCTTCATGTGCATCACCTTGAATTATATTAATAATTAATATACAAATAAGATAAATAAAATTATTATAAAAGAATTTTTTAGAATTTTATAAATATAATAAATCAATTACAAAACGATTATAATAACTAGATATATTATTTACTAAATAATAAGTTTAATAAGTCTAATATTTTCAAAGTCATTACAAGTTAATGATAATTTTATTAAATCTAATATTTTTATGTTTTGAAAAATATTATGTTTAAAAAAAAAAGATTTCAATAGTTTAAAGGACGATTGAAATAAATTGAAATAAATAATTTTGATAATTTTAATAATCAGTGATACAAATGGAAATCATCTTTTTGGGCACATCATCAGCAATACCAACTAAACATCGAAATCATGCTTCTATAGCCCTAAAAGCATTTGGTGAAATTTTATTATTTGACTGTGGTGAGGGAACACAGCGCCAAATGGCCCATCTCAAATTAAGTCCTATGAAAATAAAAAAAATATTTATCAGTCATTTACACGGCGATCACATCTTAGGGCTTCCAGGAATTATTCAATCAATGGGATTTAGAGGTAGAACAGAATCCCTGGATATTTATGGGCCTCCAGGAATTCAAAATATAAAAGAAGCGATAATGAACTTTGGTTATTTCTCCCTGAACTTTGAAATAACGTTTAATGAAGTGGAAGATGGAATTGTAATAGACCATCCAGAATATAAAATTGAATGCATTCAAACTCAACATAATGTCCCTAATTTTTCTTATTCCATTATTGAAAAAAAGAAGCCTAAATTTTTAAAAGATAAAGCTATTGAGCTAGGAATAGAACCCGGCCCCGATTTTAGCAAATTACATGGTGGAATTCCAGTGAAAATAGGAAATAAAACCATTAATCCTGAGCAAGTGCTTGGAAAAAGTAGAAGTGGTATTAAAGTTGTATATTCTGGAGATACAAGGCCCTGTGATGCTTTAGTTGAGCTTGCCAAAGGTGCAGATATTTTAATCCATGAATCCACATTTGGTGATGAAGATCAAAACAAAGCTATTGAAAACTGGCATTCTACCGCCAAAGAAGCCGCTGAAGTAGCTAAAAAAGCTGAAGTAAAAAAATTAATTTTAACCCATATAAGTACCAGATATAAACAATCCAATCATCTTAAAAAATCTGCTCAAAAAATATTTGAAAATACAGTCATATCCAAAGATTTTATGGTATTAAAGGTGAACTCCCATGGAAATTAATCCTTACCTTAAAGATATAGTTATGATTCTCTTTACAATCATAGCCACGATTATAATAACTAAATGGGTAACTTACTTCCTTAAAAAAACATTCCAAAGATGGGATATTGATATTACTGTAATTCAAGTTCTTCAAGAAATTATAAACTACAGTATTTACGTCATTGCCATTAGTTTAATATTAAAAGAGCTGGGAATAGATATTACTGGCATTGCTGTCAGTTTAGGGATAGTTGGTGTGGCCGTTGGGTTTGCTTCCAGAGACATAATTGCCAATTTCATATCAGGAATGTTTATACTGGCAGATAAGAGTTTTAAAGTAGGAGATACAATTGCCGTTTCCAATCAAAAGGGAAAGGTTACCAAAGTGGGTTTTAGAGTGACCACCATAACTACTCCAGATAACAGTGTGATTACCATACCTAATTCAGCTTTTTCAACCAGTCCATACTCCAATTATACATATATGGATCGGAGAAGAGTCGATTTAGGAATTACAATCCCCTACAAATTTGATTTAGAAGAATTAACTATTGATATTGAAAAAATCCTGGAAGAATTTGATTGGGTGAATAAGAGTCCTAAACCCAAAGTAATGTTATTAGAACTTTCAGATGTGGGTGTTAAAGCAAAAATTACTGCATGGACATCTAATCCAAAACAAATGACCCATTACAGATCATTAATGGCTGAAGAGCTCAAAAAAATTTTGGTTAGGGAAAATGAATAAATATAAAACTTATTCTGTAGCTATAATTGCTGTTTGTATTGTTATTTCTTCAGGTATTGGAATAATTGGATATTATGAATTTCAGAAAATGAAAGATTCCCAGGCCGCTTTAGAGCATTATAAAACCGCGCCTAAAAACCTTCTAGATCCAGATACTAGTTCTACAAACAGTGTTTATGCCTCCAATACAGCCAAATTAATTATTCCTAAAATAGGCCTAAATTGTTGGATTCGTTCTGATACTGTAAATGCATATAACTCGGTTTATCATTATAGTGAAAGTGTTTCCCCTGGAAAACCTGGCCAATGTGGACTATTAGGACATAGAACTACATATTCTGGTCCATTTAAAAAATTAGGGACTTTAAAAGTAGGAGATCAAGTTATAATAGAAGATCTGATTCTTTCAAAAAAATACATATATAAAGTAAGTTCCAATGGAAAGGATATTCGATGGGATTATAAAACAAACCCTATAAAATTCGCCCAAAGTGGAGAAGCCCGTTTAATGTTAATTACTTGTTATCCTCCAGGAAAAAAGAGTGCGGCATGGATTACGCATTGCAAACTTGTTTCAACCGAAAATATCTAAGTAAAATTTCTATTTTTTATTTAAATTAATCTTTTATTACAATTTTGGTATTAACAATAACATAATCTATAATATTATAAAAATTTATAGCCAAGGATATATATTTATTATACTATAAGTTAAGAGAATAAATATAGTAATTAATGTTAGGAATTAGCTAGTATTAAATAAAGATTATATTAAAATTATTATAAATATTATAAAGGATTATTTAGGGCAGGTATCCCCATGAAAGATTCCGAACTCAAATCAAAGTTAGAAAAAGCCTTAGCTAGTGTAAATAGTATCACTGGAGTAGATGGGACATTAGTTGTAGACAATCAGGGAGAGATTTTATACAGCAACCTTTCATACAAGGATGTGGATCTTTTTGGATCTATGGCCAATATCATTAGCAGTTCCTCAGAAAAGCTACTCGATTTAAGTAAAGAAGGTCAAATTGAAAGAGTTCTTGTTGAATCTGTTAGAGGAAAAGCACTTTTTTTAAGCCTCAGAAAAGCTCATTTAGTAGTTTTAACGAATATTAAAGCAAATATTGGGATGGTTATTCTTTCTTCTAAAAAATCAGCTAATTTAATAAAAGAAATGAAAGAAATAAGGGACATATCCGATTATGTAGAAATTGAGCCTATTCCAGAACCTGTTGCTGAGGTTAAAGTCGATTTAAAAGCAGAGTCCAAACCGTCTAAAGAATTAAAAGTAGAAGAAGAGATAACAGTTCCACCAGTTAAAGAAGTGGAACGAGAGATTATTGAAGCTAGCAATGAATCTAAAGTATCAAAAAGTCCTTCACAAGCTACAGCAGATTATTTAAAAGATCAAACGGATACAGAAATATTATCCTCACAAAAATCTTTTGAATCATCTGAAGAAATTAAAAAACCTCCAGAAATAGATGTTGTTAAAAAATTAGATATTAAAGGCCCATCTAAAGAATCAGAGGATTTGAAACCTCAAAAAATGGAAATACCAGTTATAAGACCACCATTATCATTCCCCCCACTGCCTGAAAGCGTTTCTGTTCCTGAAAATCTAGAAGAAAAGTCCAGATTAATTACGGATATTTATGAATCCGTACTTCTGGCCATGTCCATTGGGGCCAGCAAAATTATGGGAACTGCACCAGCCAGAGGAATGCTTAAAAATTCAATTCCCTATGATGATTGTCCTGAATTATTAGATGGTGTGGATGTGAGAAGTAATTCGGCACTACAGTTCGATATAATCCGGAAAAACCTCGAAAAATTCCCATTAGAAGAGCGAAGTGAAAAAACAATTGATGATTTCACCATTATAATATCTTCCATTACCGACAAATACGGCAGAGTAATGGGATATGATGCATTTAGGGGAATGATTAGGCAAGAATTCAAAAAGATATATGATTCTTTTGGCCCCGCTATGGAAGAGCTGGGAATAAAAGAAAAAATACATCCAGAGCTTAGAAAACTTTTAGTTTCTTAAATATCTCTAAAAATATAAAAAAATAAGAAATAAAAAAGTAAAAAAATAATTTCATTTTTTTTTATATATGTTTAATAATTCTTTAAATTAAAATTATTATAATATTTTTATTTTACTTTTAATTTAATCTATTAATCTAATTTAGCCAAATAAAAAAACTTGAAAGATTTTTATATGTGTTCTAGCCTAATTATAATAAAATCATTATTTAATCTATATTAATATAAATTAAAATTATTAATGACCTAATACTATTATAAATCAATAATCCACGATTATTAAATGATTTTAGATGAAGATCTTGACAATTTTATTGATATCGTGAATAATATAGGAATATATAAATCTTAATACTCTGTTAATTTATCTTCAACTCATTAATACTGAGCTTATTATCTTTCAAATCGTATAAGGCGATAAAATGATTAATCAACTACAGAAAGAGATTATAAAACTTAAAAAAGAAAAAAACGCAATCATATTATCCCACAATTACCAACCCGGAGAAATACAAGAAATTGCTGATTTTATTGGTGATTCCCTGGAACTTTGTATAAAGGCCTCCAAAATAAAAGATAAAGACCTTGTGGTTTTCTGTGGAGTAGATTTTATGGCGGAAACGGCATTTATTCTGAACCCAGATAAAAAAATTGTGATACCTGATGCAGATGCAGAATGTCCCATGGCCCATATGCTCCCTGCAGAAGAAGTTAAGAAAGCTAAAAAAGTTTATCCAGATGCTGCAGTTGTTCTCTATGTCAATACACTAGCAGAAGCTAAAGCTGAGGCCGATGTTCTTTGTACCTCTGCCAATGCACTTAAAGTAGTGGAAAGTCTAAAAGAAGACACCATTTTATTTGGACCTGATAGAAATCTGGCATGGTTTGTATCTCAGCATACGGATAAAGAAATAATCCCCATACCCGAAAAGGGACATTGCTACGTCCACAAAATGTTCAATCCAGCCGATATTTTAATCATGAAGGAAAAATATCCTGATGCTGAAGTTCTGGTGCATCCAGAGTGCGATCCTGAAGTTCAAGAAGTTGGAGACCATGTTTTAAGTACCGGTGGGATGTTAAAACAGGTTCAAGAATCTTCTAAGGACACATTTATAATCGGGACTGAAGTAGATATGAGTACCCGAATCAAAAGAGAAAATCCGAAAAAGAACCCAATACCTGCTTTTGACGAGGCCATTTGTGAAAATATGAAACTTCATAGCCTGGAAAAAGTAAAAAATTCTCTTTTAAATGAAGAATTTATAGTTAGTGTTCCGGAAGATATTGCTTCTAAGGCCTTGAAGGCTGTGGAAAAAATGTTAGAACTCTCTGGATAATAGGGAATTTAATTAATTATGTAAGAATAATTAAATAATTTCTTTAATTATTCTTAAAATTTACCTAATAATTCTTACATTAATAATTTATTTTTATCATTATATTAAATTAATATGAAATTAGCATACTATTAAGAAAAAAAATTAAGGATTTTTGAAGTTATTTGTGTGGGCCATGATTGCAAACCAGTACATAGAAAGTTTCTGGTCTTTTTTCTTATAATCTGGAAATTTAAGATGGATTATTTGCCAAAAATCCTTATTATGACCAAATTCAAGCAAATGGCTTAATTCGTGAAAAACTATATACTCTATAAGATCCCCCGGAAGATATCTCAGCCTAGTATTAAATTTAAGGTTTCTTTTGCCATCACAGCTCCCCCATCTTTTTTTCATTTGGCGAAAAGAAATATTTCCGGGATTTAGTTCCATGATCCCAGAATAATATTCTACCCAAAGGTGAATTTCAGTTTTTAGATCATTTTCACTCCGATTCATGTTTAAATAACAAGTCTTTGACTTTTCAATTAGATCTAACTTATTATAAATCCAATTTTTATGCTTTTCAATAAGTTTTTTGTGATCTTTATAGTTTTTTGGTAAAATTAAAACTAAGCTTCCCGTTTTAAATTCCATACGCGGGTTTTTAATTTTTCTACGAATAATAGTGTATTCAATCTCCATATTCTCAATTAAAATATTTTCGCTCATTTGAATCCTTTTTAGTGTTATAATTTAGTTGATCTCAATTAATAAATTTAATAATCAAAAATACTGGCTTTAAGAAGCAAATTCAAGGAAAATTGCAACTTTTCTAATAAAATTTATTTGTCTTGAAAAATAAAATAGTATCTATATAATAATTTATATTGTTTATTCGGTATTTATCATAGGGGGTTTTTTAATGCTTTTCATGATTGGGAAACATGAAGTTAAAGCAGAAGTTGAAAAAAGGCAAAAAATTAAGTCAAAACATACTGGAAGGACACTAGAAAAACTAAAAATACATTTTCAGGTTTATAATCAAAAGAAAGTTCCAGAAACAATTTTTTCCAAAGAAAACAGAAAGCCATGGATAGTTAAAAATTCTTCATATTATTATACTGAAGGAAATCCAGTAATTCGATATATGCTAGAAATAGAAGAAATTGAAGATCTTAAAATAGATTATCTGGAATTAAACAATTTAAATATTAAACCAAAAGATTATAATGAAAAAATAGATGGTTCAAAAGGCGATTCTCTGATTATAAAGGCCATAGCTGAACTAAAACTAGATGCCTGGAAAAAGATTGAAGAATTATACTATCAAAAAGGATATTTTAAGGTTATTAGAAGTGGTATTTCTAAAGAAACAAAGGATATGCGTTTTGAAAGAATCATATGGTCTAGAAATGAAGATGTGATTAAATGTGCATTATTGTTATATGAAGATATTTATGACACATTTAAAAGTTACTCACCCATCAATCCAGAATTAGAAGCCTTGAAAAAAGATTTGATAAAAAATGATAATACTCTTGATTTTTTGATTAAAAAACTCCTTGAAAAAAATATTTTGAACAATAATGATATGGAGAGCCTGCAGATATGCCAAAAGGCCATAAATACGCTTAAATTTGGAGAAGTTGAAGATTTAGAAGAATTTTTACGTGTTTATAAAATTTAGTTCATTAAAGTATAGCTTAATTAAATTGATTATTCCATAATAATATTATAACTCAGTAAATATTTTTATTAGATTAATAAATTTAGTTTGATTGAGTAATAATCAAACATACGTTAAGAATATGATTATAACGTACTATGGAGGAAATTTAATGGATAATGAAGAAATAATAAAGCTTTTAAACATTGATTTTGTTCATGAACTGGAAGCTACCATGGTTTATGCCTATAATTCATTTATTATTAAAGATTGTGAAGTCAGCCGACTTACAGAGGCCATATCTGTAGATGAAATGAGACATATGTGGTGGTTAGCCGATTTAATAGTTAAAAGGGGAGGCAAACCAACTATGGAACATAGAGAATTAGATTTCAGTTCTGATGATTTAATAACTCAACTAAAACTTCAAATTGAAAAAGAAACCGAAGGCATCGATGAATACCAAAGGCAAGTTGAAATAATTGATGATGAAGAAGTAGTTGGTGTTTTAAAACATATTATAGATGAAGAAAAACGTCACCGAAAAGAATTCAATGAACATTTAAAAAATATTGGTTAAAAATCCTTAATTTTCTATTATACTATTTCATTTTTATTTTAACTAAATTATTTCCTTATTTGCGAGGCCAAATATGCCAGAACTACCAAGTTTAGAAATATTCAAGCAATATTTTGATTCAACATCCTTGAATCAGGAAATAAAAGAAATTAATATCAATAACCCCGAAATACTTTTTGATATATCTGAAAATAATATAAAAGAATTGGTAAATAGATATTTTGTTTCCAGTTCAAGATATGGAAAATATCTCTTTGCATCAACTTCAGATAATAAATTCCTGATTTTTCATTTTGGTATGACTGGTTTTTTTAAATATCATCCAAAAAATGAAGGAATCAATCCCCATAGCAGAATTTCATTTTTATTTAAAAATGGTAATGTCTTAGATTTTGATGATTCAAGAAAATTCGGTAAAATTAGTATTAGTGAAAATATCTCTGATTTTATTAATAAAAAGAATTTAGGGCCTGATGCATTAGAAATAAGTTTATCATCATTTAAAAAATTGTTTAAAAGAAGAAGTGGGCATATAAAACCTCTTTTAATTAATCAGCAATTTTTAGCAGGGATAGGGAACCTATATGCTGATGAAATATTATTTCAAAGCGGAATACATCCTTTAAAAAAGGCCGATCAGATAGAAAATGATGAGCAGAATAAATTATATGATAATATGGTCTGGGTTCTAAAAAAGGCCATAGAAGTTAATGATAGTCCCCGCAATTTTCCTGAAAATTTCCTATTGGCCCATCGATACCCTAAAGGAGAATGTCCTAATGGTGAGAAATTAGATATAATAAAGGTTGGAGGCCGTACCACCTATTACTGTCCAAACAAACAGAAATTATGATATAATTATAATTAATAAGTATTATTATCATGGAAATATGATAAACAGGACTGATCTGAATTTCATATTAACCAAATTAAATAATAATTAATGAATTATTTAAAAAAATATTTAAAAGTGTTGTTATGGCAAAAATACTTGATCAGAAAAGCTCTTTCTATGTCTTAGCAGTTGTTGTTATGGGAGCTTTCCTAATACCATATATGGGTGCGGCATTAAATGTTTCTCTCCCATCCATTGGGCGAGAATTCTCATTAGACTTGGTTATTTTAGGATGGATACCCACCGCATTCATATTAGCCAATGCTGCATTAATACTGCCTTTTGGGCGTTTAGGAGATATTTATGGGAGAAAAAAGATTTTCACCTTGGGTGTTGGTTTATTTACATTTGCCTCATTTATGGCTTTTTTCTCCCCATCAGCAAATTATTTGATAGTATTCAGTTTCATGCAAGGTGTGGGTTGTTCTATGATATTCGGTACGGGGGTGGCCATACTAAGCTCAGTATTTCCCCTGGGGTCTCGGGGAGAGTATTTTGGAATTTATGTGACCTCAGTTTATATTGGACTTCTGACCGGGCCATTATTAGGTGGTTTTTTAACCCAGACCTTTGGTTGGAGAAGTATATTTTTATTTAATATACCTGTTGGTTTGATAATCCTTGTTTTAATCTTTTTAAAAATAAAAACCGATTGGATAGGTTCTAAAGGAGAAAGTTTTGATTTAAAGGGGACCTTGGTTTATGTGCCCACCATAATAATTCTTTTATATGGTTTTACCAACATATTTAGTACTTATGGACAGTTATTAGTAATTTTAGGACTTTTATTGTTAGTAGGATTTATAATTTTAGAGTTAAAAACACCAAAACCGATTATTAATCCCAGAATATTTAAAAAAGTTGTTCCAGCTATTTCTAGTGCATCTACTCTTTTAATGATAACTTCAACTTCAGCTATCTGGACTTTAATAAGCCTTTATCTGCAATACGTCCAATCTTTGAGTCCCGTGGTTGTAGGAATATTGCTAGTCATTCAGCCACTCACTGTGGCATTAGTATCACCATTTGCAGGTAGGCTTTCTGATAGAATCTATGGTGCCCCCATTGCATTAGTCGGCATAATATTATCCTGCATTGGACTATTATTAGCAATTTTTATTGGATTTGAAACCAGCATGACATATATAATTGCTTTATCAATAATTTTAGGTCTGGGAAATGCATTATTTTCTTCCCCAAACACCAATATCTTTATGAGTTCCATTGATCGCGAGTTTTATGGTTCCGCATCAGCAGTCATGTCCACAGTGATTTTTACTGGTCAGCTTTTAAGTTTAGGTATTTTGCTTTTAATATTTTCCGGGACCTTGGGAGGATTAGAAGTTATTCCATCCCAATTTGCAGCATTTATATCCAGCCAAAAGATTACATTTTCCATATTCTTTATTCTAAGCATTATAGGGACTATTTTAATATTTTTACTGGTTTTAAAAAAGAGGCCGGATAAACAATATAATTAGAAAAAAGAATTAAATAAATAGAGACATTGTTAAAAAAAGATTATCAAGTTATTCTTCCAGAACTGCCGACAAGAAAACAGTCATTTCAATCTCATCTCGAGCAATAAAATCTTCTGGTTTAATAGCTGCATCATTAGATCCAAAGGGGAAATATTCTTTTTTATAATAAACCATTATCATTAGATAACCCGAAACTATCTCTGTTTCTTCATCCAGATTCTCAATCAATTTCTTCTGAGAATCATCATCCAATCCACTGACCTTATATTTTACGTAATTTAACTCTTCTAGATTTTCGTCATCAGATTCTTTTTTGCCATAATCAACTACTTTTACCAGCATATTAAAACCCTCCTAAAAAAATTCCTTCAAAAAGGCAATTATATTATTTTCAACTTTATAAAGATCTTTTGTACCGATATGGCCACATATTGAATCAAACAATGCAATTTTAGAATTTTTAATCATTTTTGACATAGGTATAGCATCCTGTGATGGTGGAAAATACTGATCCTGATTAATGGCCAGAATAAGAGTTTTTGCAGTTATCTTTGAAAGTTCATTCTCCAAATCAAAACCCATTGCTGCATTGTTTCTCCATATTATATCATTAGCATCGGTAAAGCTTCCTTCAATACCCATTTGATTCATATATTTTAATATATCTTTATTTTCTAATTCATAGCGATAATAATCTTTAGAAAGACCAAACATGTACATAAACTCTGAAACAATGCGAGTGACTCTTTCCGGGTTTTTCTCATAATTTCCATTATCATATTCTGGATCTTTTTCAATTAAAGAATTCATGAAATAGAAATTGGCAAAATTAAGGCCTTTGACTTGGTAGCTACTTACTAATGGAATTAAAAAATCCATATAATCCGCATAATTTACGGCCCAATTGAGAGCCTGAAAACCCCCCATAGATGTCCCAATGACTCCTTTTAGATGTTCGATACTGAATTTTTCCTTCAGAAGCTCATGGTGAAAATTAACCATATCATTTAGAGTGTATTTTGGAAAATTAGGCCCTAAAGACGTGGTGGACGGTGCAGAAGACCCTGGTGATCCTAATGCTGTGGGCGAAATTATAAAAACTTCTTCGGGATCTAGTGGCTTTCCAAGCCCAGTTATAGGGTCAAGACGTTTCATTGAAGTACAACTACCCCCCCAACCATGCAAATAAAGTACTCCATTTACTAAATTATTCTCTGAGTCCAGTTCAGGGGCTCCCAGTGTAACATATTCCACATTTAGATTATCCAGTGAATCTCCTGATTCAAAAGTAAATTCATCAATATTATAATTTTTTGGACTGCTCATTTCCTTTTTTATATTCCAAGACAATTTAAAAACCTTTTTTTAGTTAATTAATTAATAATTAGAAATTAAAGTTATATATTAAAAGTAGGTATTAGAAATAAGTTTATGATAAATGATTTAGACCAATTCAATGTCCCCTTCATAGACATGGATACAAATAACCGGGCATTTACCGGCAGCATCAACACTGCAACCAATATCATCCAGTTCTTTAATTTGTATGTCACCTTCCATTTTAGAATCAATTAAAGAAGATATTCCATCGTCTCCAAATTTCCAAAGATCATTACAAGCCTCAATACAGTTTCCACAAGATATACACATTGTACGGTCCATTTCAACTCGATAATTTGCCATATATTCACCTTAATTACATTAGTAGTCTTATAAAATAGGTTTGAAGTTTCAATTATTTATAAATACCTCAAATAAAACAAATAATATGGGAGATAAGTTTTATGCTAAAAATTGAAGAAGTTATAGAATTACAAGAAAAATTGATTATCATTTACAAATATATTTCACAAAAAAGGATGTTTAATAAATTCTACTTCTCCGGAATGGAAGATCAGATTCCTTCTCGCGATTTGAGCAGTAATCCTATGGTAAATGAAATTGTGGAACTGGAAGATGCTGAAAGCATGTTAAAAGAATCTATATTAGAATTAGAAGAAATGTTACCATCAAATTTTAAAGAAGATTATGATCCAGACGATTTTGATAATGAATTCCAATATATACTATTTAAAAATAATCCAGACGCATTATATGTGAAATATCAATTAAAAGACTGCGAAGAAATTGAAAAACTAGATATTAGTGCTTTGATGGGACTTATAGAATAAATTATATATTTTTTAATGTTTATTTAACTTGCATATTAATTTCATCATCTAGAATATGATATTATCACTATAATAATTAATTAATCCCGATACTCGTGAAAATATTAGAAAAACATTTTCAAGGCAAAAAATGGAGGAGTTAAATCATGCAAGCAGAAACACAGACCAAAAGTGAAATCCTGGATTTAATGAACGAATATAAGAAAGCATATGCTGAAAAAAATATTAATAGTATAATTAAGATCATTCCCGAAGATGATGATATGATCTTTGTGGGAAGTGGACAAGACGAATGGGTACAGGGATTTGAAGAAATTAAGAAAGGTTTTGAAAGAGATTTTGAGCAGGCAGATTCTATAAATATTGAATTTAGCAAAATCCCAGTTTTTGGCAATGGCAATGTGGCCTGGACAACCACCACTATGAATATGGAAATAAAAATAAATGGAAATGATCTGAATTTAAATGGGCGTTTATCAGTAGTATTTGAAAAAAGAAATGATAATTGGCTAATTGTCCAACTACATTATTCTATGGCAGTTGTAGAACAAAAAACAGGCCAATCTTATCCAAATAAATAAATTATTTTTAACCCTTGAAAGAATCCCTGAATCCTTTAAAAACATCTTTAGCCGACTTAATTAATGGGTTTTTGATTTTATCTGCATTTTTTAGGTTTTCCAATCTTCTTATTCTGAAATAAATTGGAGGATGGGGGTCCCACATAATCCAGCTGGAGATCCTATAAGAAGGCATTCTTTCAAACTGCAATCGACTGTATCCAATTTTTCGAAGGGCCTCGGCTAATATTTCTGGTTTCCCGATGACTTTGGCCGATAAAAGATCTGCGCGAGCCTCAAAAAACTTAGCAACAAAGAAAATAAGGCCCATGGCCACCAATATATAAATAATGGGAGATATTAGAACCAGCGGAAGTAAAATAGTCAGACGCAGAATAAATTCACCAGAAACAATACTAAGAAGAATTATAGGGTCTCTTCCCACCAAATGACCCATTTCATGACCAATAACACTTAATATTTCTTCTTCGTCTAATTGTACCAGTAAACCAGTAGTTATAAGCACTAATCCCCTACTAGGGCTGGGGCCCGTGGCTGCCGCATTGGGAAGCATGTTATTAGAGACAATTATTTTAGGAACATCTATTCCAAATTTATCTGATGCTTCTTTAACAATATTATAAACATTTATTACTCTTGAACGCTGTCTAGAAGAGCTACAATGAAACCCATATTTAGAGAGTACCTTTTCACTAATTTCGCATGTCGGAGACTCACCTATTGCCAGACTAGCATCATAAATCTCTTTTTTAACTTTCATTAGTGCATTTTCACCTAAATTTTCCTTGAAAAATTTGGATTCATTATCCGGCATTTGGTACTGTATAATGTGAATATTAGGATTTACAGGAGTTATTTTCCATTCTCCCATCCTCATGTAAATTTTATCTGAAAGTAAGACAATTAATAGCTGTATTAGGAGTATGAAGATTACTGCATAAAATCCAATTAAAATAAAAAGAATTATATTAATTCCAAAAAATAAAATAAAAAATAAGAGCATGCTACTTCCAAAAAGACTTTTAGAAGCTTTTTTTCTAATGGAAGGAGTTTTTTCTGGAATAATCTCCTGACCTTCTGACCAGGCAAAATAAATAGTTGATTGGCGAATGTTTTCCTCATAAATCTGTACGGCCACGAAAATGTCTTCTGCCAGTTGATCCAAAACAGTTTTAGGAACATTTCCTTCAGGGGTTAAAGTAACGTGAATTTCCGCTCCAGATTCGATTTTACCATACACAAAATAGGCCTTAGATGAATTATTTGTTTTTTGATTATCTCCCTGGCTTTTTGAGTCGTTAAAATTGCCTGAAATTCCATTTGAAGTTTTATCATCAGATAAACTTGAATCCAAAACAAAAGATAAACCTTTAGAATGGCTGTTTTTTATACTTGAAAAACGATCTGGTTGTGGAAATAAGTAATATTTATATATGAAATCTAGAATAGCAGTATGATAATCCGGTGAAACTTCAGTTTCAATTGTGAAATTTAAAGGGTTTATCATTAAAATTTCGCCTTGAGAAGATTATTATTAAATTAGCTAAAAATATGTTATAATTGCTTTTTAATAATTTTAGTTATCTTAAATTAGAAAAGAATTTTAAATTCTTTTTTCGATAATTTATTCTTAATTAATTATAGATTTTAATTTTTCTAATTATTAAAATATTGTAATAATTTAAAATTATTAAAAAAATTAATTTAATTATTTTTAATTAAGTATTCTTTTCTGGTCTTTCTGTATCTTCAGTAATCTGTCTTTTTAAAGTATATTTTTCTATTTTTTATTTAGTTTTTGAGTTCTGAAAAGAGGGCAATTTACTTAAATTTATTTGCTTTAAGGACCCAGTTAATATTTATGAAATTCATATCATCTGAAAATCCATCTGCTTCAGAAACTTTCAAATTAATAGATGACGGACTGCGAAAAAGAGCACTGGTAATGGTTTTCGCTTGTTGTAAAGCCACCTATGAAGGAAGGGCTAGAAGTCGTCTGGGCTCTGGAGAAAGAGTCATTATGTTAAAACCAGATGGTGCTTTTCTAATTCATCAAGATCGCAAACTCGACCCCGTGAACTGGCAACCTCCTAAATCACGATCAAAAGTGAAAATGAAAGATGGTGCAGTATATCTAGAAAGCATAAGAAGAGCTCCTGAAGAGCGACTGGAAGTGGAAATTAAAAAGGCCCATTTAGTAACTTACTATCTGGCTGAAGACTCACAAGATCTGGAAGTGGCAGGTCATGAAAAAGACATGGGAAAAATGATATGGAAATCGCCCGAGATAATTGAAAAAGGTTTTAGGCCAACCGATAAAGAATATCAAACTTCAAAAGGATTTATAGACATTCTAGGGAAGGATAAAGATGGTTCTTTGATGATATTAGAATTAAAAAGTAGAAAAGCCGGGATCAGTGCAGTTAAACAGCTTAGAAGATACTTAAAAGATTTTGAAGATGACAAAGGGAAAATTAGAGGAATATTAGTGGCACCCTCAGTTACTGATGATGCTATGGAGCTTTTGGAAGAAGAAGGCCTTGAATTTAAATCTGTAGAACCTCCCAGAGAATTAAGTATTGATAAAAAAGTTACTTTAGATTTCTTCTAGAGTCATAGAAATATTAATTATTCTATGAATAATAATCACATTATAAGATATTATGAAATAAATATCCTGATGATAAAATAATCTTGGAGATAAAATGAATAGTAAAATAAAATTAGCTCTTTGCCAGATGAAAGTGGTTGACAATAAAGAGCATAATATAAAAAAAGCCTTGGAGATGATTAAAGAGAGCTCAATCAACAATGCAGATCTGGTTATTCTTCCTGAGATGTTTAATTGTCCTTATGAAAATTCCAAATTTGAAGAATATTCAGAAACATTCGATGAAAGTCCCACTCTGGCAACTATATCCTCTGCATCTTCTGAATTCAAAATACATATTATAGCTGGATCCATTCCCGAAAAAACAGAAGAAGGGATTTACAATACTAGTTTTATTTTTAATGATAATGGCGAAATAATTGGTTTTCACCGGAAAATGCACTTATTTGATATAGACATCCCCGGTAGAATTACTTTTAAAGAATCAGATATTTTAAAGCCCGGCCAAGAAATTACCGTTGTGGATACAAACTTCGGAAAAATTGGAATTGGCATATGTTATGATATTCGGTTTCCAGAGTTATCTCGAATTATGGCCCTCCAAGGAGCTAATATTCTAGTATTTCCTGGTGCATTTAATCTTACTACTGGGCCTGCCCACTGGGAAACATTAATTAGAACTCGGGCCATAGATAATCAAGTTTTTGTTGCAGCTGCCTCTCCAGCAAGTAATAAGAGTTCCAATTATGTGGCTTATGGTCATTCCATGGTTTGCGATCCCTGGGGAGAGATTATAAGTAAAGGAAATTTTGAAGAGAGGATTATTTACGCAGAATTGGATCATAATATAGTAAATAATGTTCGTGAGGAACTTCCAATTTTAAAAAATCGTAGAACCGATATTTACCATTTAAACTGGAATAAATAAAAATAAATTGATTTAAAAAGATTTTTTTATTCCTTAATATTGTTAAGTTATAGTATTTGATAACCGTTAGTCTATACTTAAGTTAGTTGTTTTACCAATTGTCGGAACAACTACGATAATATCCACATCACATATCATTAAATGAAGTATAGAAATTTTGCTTCGATTTGGTGATGGACATTCTCAATTAAATAGATAGAATTTCTAAAGTCATTAATCATTAGAATTAATTAATGTCATTATTGTAATTAATTCATCTATAAAAACTCAAATTTAAGATAATCATTTAATTACAAAAAATACAAAGCAACTAAAATAAAAAAATAAAAAAAATAAGATATGGATTAAAAATAAAAAAGTTTAAGAACTCTGTATTTTTTTTAAAGCTTTATTGGCTGCTTTTTTAAAGTCTTTATCCTTTTCTTTTCTACGGGCCTTTTTAATAGGATCAATAGCTCCCTCATCACCCAAATCTCCTAAAGAACGAAGTACTGACAATTTTACTCCCCAGTCTTCATCATCTAAAGCTTTAGTCAGTGACTCCAAAGCTTTTTTGTCTCCTAATTCACCTAAAGATCTTGCAGCAACTTTTCTAACTCCCCAGTCTTCATCATCCAGAGCATTTATAAAATATTCCACTGCAGAAGGACTCCCAATTTTTTTTAAAGCAAAAGTAGCATATCTTCGGATTTCGCCCTCTTCCTCATTAATCATGTTTATTAAAGGATCTACTGCAGATTCACCTACATTTCCCAGGGCTTGTGCTGATTTAAATCTTACCTGAGGATTTTCATCCTTAAGTGCTGCGATTAATGGTTCAATAATTTCATTATTAGATTCATCATTGGATATTTCAGCCAGACTGTCAGCGGCCTGTTTTCTTATTTTCGGGTCTTCATCCTGTAGTTGTTTTATAAGGTCGTTAATTTCAATTTTAGAATCTGCCATAAAATCACCAATTAAATTTTTATTATTTTTATTAGTTAATTATACAATTTATTATAATTAATTTATATAATTCATTTATTAATAGTAGCTAGAAGGGTTAAATTAATTATTTATTCTTATCATATATAGTATCAAAGAAATATTTCTTAATCAAAGTACCTATTCAAAGTCACTAGTAAATTATAAAAATTTACTATATAAAATTTAACTAAATCAAAGATTCAATGATATTATTATTTTATTTTAGGCCTTTAAAAACGGAGAAAATAAATTTGCATCATAATAACTCCACTATAATCAATAATGTTCAAATAATAGATTTGGCTCTTAAAATAGATGATTATCTAATAATTTCAGATTTGCATTTAGGATATGAGCAATCCTTAAATACTGAAGGATTAATGATTCCTAAATTTCAGTTTGAGAAAATATTGAAGCGCTTAGAAGAAATAAACAATATATCTCCTTCTAAAAAAATTGTAATCAATGGGGATCTAAAGCACGAATTTGGAAAAATCACCCTTCAGGAATGGAAAGAGGTGAATGATTTTTTATTGTATTTACAAGATAATTTTGAGGAAATAATTTTAATTAAAGGAAATCATGATAATTTTATTCCCTACATTGCAAATAAGCTGGATTTACAAGTAAAAGAAACATTCAGCATTGAAAATTTTCTAATACTACATGGACATAAAATACCTGAAAATCTGGAAGATATAAAAGAAGATACGCTAATTATAGGTCATGAACACCCATGTATAGGCCTTCGCAGTGGTGAAAGGGTTGAAAAAATAAAATGCTTCCTTAAAGGAGAATTTAAAGGTAAAAATATAATTGTTATGCCTTCATTTAACTTTGTAAGTGAAGGTTCAGATATTTTACATGAAAAACTGCTCTCACCGTTTCTAAAAAATAGACCAATTGATAATTTTGAGGCCTATGGTGTTGAAAATTTTGAAGTATTCTCCTTTGGAAAAATAAAGAATATAATCAAAGCTAGCCAGCAATTTATTTAATTTGAATTTAAATTGATTTGATATAAAAGATTCACATGATGTCAAAAATATTTAATGAAATATCTCAATAATAGGCCAATTACTTAAAATAAGATACCATGATAAGCAAACAGGAGAAAATATACTCTGAAAAAGAGATTTATAAAAATTTACACCCCTGGGTTAGTGAGTGGTTTAAGGGTAAGTTTGATTCTTTTACTCCTGCCCAGAAATATGCTATAATGGACATTCACCAAAAAAAGAATGTTCTTATATCCTCCCCTACGGGTTCAGGTAAAACACTTACTGCTTTTCTATCTATAATTAGTGAACTCACCACCCTGGCCGATAAAGGCCAGTTAGAAGATAAAGTTTACTGTATCTATATATCACCATTAAAGGCCCTGGATAACGATATTGAAAAGAATCTAGAAGAACCATTAAATGAAATTGAAGAAATGGCCCAAAAACATGGTAAAAATTTGGGGATCAGAAAAGCGGTGCGTACTGGAGATACAACACCATACCAACGCTCTAAAATGCTAAAAATACCCCCACATATTTTAATAACCACTCCAGAAACTCTTTCCATTTTACTGGTAGCTCCCAAGTTTAGAGAAAAGCTTTCCCAGGTTAAATACGTTATCATAGACGAAATACACTCTCTGGCCGAGAATAAAAGAGGAGTGCATCTTTCTTTGAGTTTGGAAAGACTACAGCATTTAATTGGAAATTATACTCGAATCGGGCTATCGGCCACAGTTTATCCCTTAGAAAAAGTGGCCAGTTTCCTGGTAGGTTATGAATACGGAGTGGTAAGAGATTGTCTGGTGGTGGACATTAATTATTTGAAACAGCTCGATATAGAAGTTATATGTCCCGTAGATGACATAATAGCTGCAGATCCAGAAGAAATGAATAATGCCATGTACGATCTGCTGGATAATCTAATTAGTCAACACAAAACCACTTTAATTTTCACCAACACCCGTAGTGGTACGGAAAGCGTGGTATTCAACCTCAAAAAACGTTTTTCAGAAAGTTACCACGGTGAAAACATAATGGCCCACCATTCTTCGCTTTCTAAAGAGATTCGATTAGAAGCTGAAAACAATCTGAAAGATGGAAAACTCAAAGTGGTGGTATCTTCCACATCACTAGAACTGGGAATTGATATTGGTTACATTGACCTGGTAATACTGGTAAGCTCTCCTAAATCTGTTTCACGGGCTCTTCAAAGAATTGGAAGAAGTGGCCACCGATTACATGATAAATCTAAAGGTAAAATAGTGGTAGTGGACCGTGACGATCTGGTGGAGTGCTCTTTAATTCTTAAGAATGCTGTGGAAGGAAAAATAGATTCTATAAATATACCCGCAAATTGCCTGGACGTTTTGTCCCAGCACATCTATGGAATGGCCATTGAAAACAAATGGGATATCGATTATGCTTATGAAGTAATAAAGAAGAGTTATTGTTATAAAAATCTTTCAGAAAAGGATTATTTCAGTGTTTTAAGTTACATGGCGGGAGAATATACTAGTTTAGAAGAAAGATATGTTTATGCTAAAATTTGGGTGGATTACGATCAAAATCAGTTTGGTAAAAGAGGAAAACTGGCTAGAATGCTTTATTCCACTAACATTGGAACCATACCCGACCGCACTGCCGCCGTGGTGAAATGTGCCGGTCAGGTTGTAGGTAGAGTAGAAGAAGACTTCATGGAAAAGCTTCAAAAAGGTGACACTTTTGTTTTAGGGGGAAATATTTACCGTTTTAACTATGCTCGAGGAATGAGTATTAATGTTAGTCCATCGTCAGGCCCGCCCACTATTCCTTCATGGTTTTCAGAGCAGCTGCCATTATCTTTTGATCTTGCCCTGGATATTCAACGTTTTAGAGCAATAATGGAAGGTAAATTCTATTATGGGCGAAGCAAAGAGGAGATTATGGAATTTATACACGATTATCTCTATGTTGATTATAATGCTGCCAATTCTATTTATCACTATTTCAGGGAACAATACCTTTATGTGGGCATTCCCAGCAATAAAAGACTTCTGGTAGAATTTTACACTGGTTTTGGTGGGCGAAAATTCGTGGTTTTCCACAGTTTGTTTGGTAGAAGAGTTAATGACGCTCTATCTCGAGCAGTGGCTTATGTAATTGCCAAAAAATACAAAAGAGACGTGATGATTTCTGTTTCAGATAATGGATTTTATCTAAGTTCTGAAGGAAAAATTAGTGGTTTAGAAGGATTTAAAGATCTGAATTCAGAAAATTTAGTGGAAATTCTTATTAAAGCCATCAATAAAACAGAGACCCTTGCCAGTAGATTTCGACACTGCGCTGGAAGGTCTTTAATGATTTTAAGAAGATACAAAGGCCAAGAAAAGTCCGTGGGCCGGCAACAGGTCAAAGGAAAGATATTACTTAAATTTGTGCAGGACCTGGATGATGATTTTTCCATTTTAAAAGAAGCTCGCCGGGAAGTAATTGAAGATTACATGGATGTTAAAAATGCAGAAAGAGTCTTGCAATGGATAGAAAGTGGGCAGATGGAAATAAAGCAGATAAATACTAAAATACCATCTCCTTTTGCATTTAATCTTGTTGTTCAGGGATATTTAGACGTTTTAAAATATGAAGAAAGAATAGAATTCATAAAGAGAATGCACCAGGCCATTGTAAAAGAGATTGGTGGCTGATTTAGATTTATTTTATTACAACAATTTTATTTCTATCATTTAACTATCCTTAGCATTTCATTTCCTCCCCTTCGAAACTGGTAATCTACTTCTACTATTTCAGTTTCCATACTTTCAGGTAAGTTTTTAATTAATTTATCCACAAAAATAGATTTTTTTCCTTTATTTTTTACCAATGGATAAATTCGCACTTCATTAGATGATACTCGAACCATTTCCTCAACTGCACTCAGATGAAAGTTCCAATTCAAACGGTGGTCATATATAAACAAAAGGTGTGCACACAACACCATATCAAAACTATTATCTTCAAAGGGTAATTGGGTTAAATCTGCTTTAATATATTTCTTTCCCATATACAATTTATAATCTCTGTTAAAATCCAAACAAGATTGCATACGATGGCTTTTTAGATCATCAAGATTTTTAAAAAAACTCCAGATAAATTCCTCTTCCATTTTTCCTAATGAGTTAACCAGTGCCATTAAATGTTCTTTACACCTTTTTTTTAGAAATTCAGGATCTTTATCATATAATATATCAACTGCAGATGCATCTATACCATTTTTTGATAAAAAATGGGTAAATGAACTGGCCCCAGATGCACAGTCTAAAATTTTTTTGTTATCTAATTTTTCCAAATCCAAATCAAACATTTTTAAATATTCCGCCCAGCTACGGCCTATGAATATTGGTCCTTCAATTTTAAACTGTGAATCCATATATTAATCTCCTTAATTAATATTTTAAAAATCAAAAGAATATAAATAATTTTAAATTACCTAATATAACCGATAGATTTATATATGATGGCTAGTACATAAGCAATTGTGTGTAGTGAACACACATCACCCCCTATTTGTAGCCCTTCAACATCAAGTTATTATTTTTGTTGTGGCTCAAAAACAAAATGCTTCCAGAGATAGCACCTCCCTATTTTCACTCCTAACAACCCCTTTTTATTTCTATCTCTGGAAGCTTTTCCATTTAGTAGCTTTATAATTCATTTTGGACATTATAAACCCACATAATATTATTTTTGAAAATTTAATTTCTATTTTCCTGATTTTCACGTTCCATAATTAGTTTTATCTCTAAAAGAATCGCCCAGGCTTCTTCACGCATATGTAATAAATCTTCAGGGGCCTTTTTCATGAATTTTTCCAATGCTACTGCTGCTTCTTCATATCTCCTTAGAAAACGTAATGCTGATCCTTTACCAGCTAGTGCACCAGGATTATTAGAATTTATATCTAATGCCTTATTAAAACTTTCAAGTGATTTTTCATACTGGGCCATACTAAAATAAGCAGTGCCTCTGTTACTCCAGGCATCATCATCTTCTGGGTCGAGTTCTATCGCCCTATCAAAGCAGTTTATAGCCTCTTCGAATCTATTGGAAGCGCCTAAAGAGACTCCCATATTAGACCAGGCTTTTGAATTATCAGGTTCCAGATCCAGAGCAATTTCAAATGACTCTATTGCTTCTACATGCCATCCCAAATCCGCCAGAACAACTCCACGATTATCCCATATTTTACTGTTTTCAGGATCAAATTCCAGTGCTTTATCATAAGATAAAAGAGCTTCCTTGAATTCTCCAGCCATGAAATAATCATTTCCTTTTTCAAACCAAGGTATTGCCTCTTCATTGATTTTATCTTTATTAGTTTTAAAATCAGAATCCTGCATTTTTACACCAAAATATATTTTAATCTGAATTTAGGAACTTCAAAACCTTATAGTTGACTTTTTCAGCTTGTTCCATATTTAATAAGTGACCTGCTTGAAGAATAATATCTGATTTAATATTAGGAATGAATTTTCTGGCTCTTTTAACAGCTTTTAAAGGAGAATAAATAGATTCTTGATCACCTAGTAAAAGTAATGTAGGGTTGGTAATGCTCTTGAGTTCATTATCAGAGTAAACAGTAGGGAAAACCATTTGTGGTCTGCAATTCCGATTAACTACATCCATTAAATCTATGAACTCCGATTTAGGCTGAAAATCTCCAGCAGCCATCATTTTAAGAATCTTTTCTGCAGAAATATTCACTGGAAGTTTTGGCATTTTTAATCCCAGTTTTATTAGAAATTTAAATGATTGTATTGAAGCGGCAGGAGCTAATAGAACCAGTTTATCCACTTTATCCGGATTAGCAATGGCCATATTCATAGCTAGCCATCCACCATAAGAGTGGCCAATGAAACTGGCTTTATCAAAATCAAAATTATCCATTATTTCCAGAAGCCATTCATTATAATCTTCCCTTTTTTTCATCTTTTTAGTGGCTTTGCTCCATCCACAATCACCAATAGTATCAATGGCCAGAATTCTAAAATCTTTACACCATGAAACTACATTAGCATACCACTCCGCAGAACCTACAGAAGCTGCATGTAATAGTATTAAAGTAGGTGCATTTTCAGGACCACATATGTTCATATGAGTAGTTCCAAAGCTGGTTTCCACTTCATAAGATTGATGTTCTACTTTCCAAAGTTTCATGACTTTAAGATAAGCCGTTAAATATTCATTTTGCCATTCAGATTGAGGAAATGAACTTTCATGAGCCATTTTTTCACTCCATTAATGATATGCTAGGATATAATATGATTATTATCAATTTAAGTAATTATTATATTATAACTTAAGTTACTATAATTAAAATCATAGTGTTTTGGAACTTGTTCTGGAATATGCTAATTATAAATGTTATTTAAACTAATATATCTACATGAAAGCACTAGTAGTTTATTACTCAAGAAGCGGAAATACCAGAGAAGTTGCCCAGTCCATAGCCCAAGAAATGCAATGTGATATAGAAGAGATACATGACACCCAAAATCGTTCTGGAATCATTGGCTGGCTAAAATCCGGTTATCAGGCTAATCGTGGTAAATTAACTACCATTAAACCACTAGAGAAAAATCCTTCCGACTATGATCTAGTAATTGTAGGTACACCAATATGGTCCGGATTTCCAGCAGTTCCGGTTAAGACTTATCTCCTTGAAAATAAAGATAAATTTAAAGATGTGGCATTTTTCGCAACTTATGGTGGATCTGGATTCCCAAAAACTGTTAGAACTATGGTAGAAGCATCGGGAAAAGAACCCATACAAAAATTAGGAATTAAAGCTGATGAGATAAAAAATAAAACATGTGACTGTAAAATTGATCCTTTTGTGAGAGATTTAGGAGTTTAGTTAATATATAAGTCTTTTTTGGATTTATTGAAATTATCAAAAATAATTATTATAATTAAAATATAATATAAAATTAAATTCAAAATTACTCCACACAATCAATGTCTTTCCAGTATGGTTTAATATCCACAACCAGAGATCCATCAAGGGCTTCTAATCCTTTAACAGTCAGCTTATTTTGTTTTAATTTTAATAGATCAACTAATGAAAAAGAAATAGGATTAGGCCTGCTAGGAGCTCTAGTAGAGAAAACTCCTCTTTTTTTGGATTTCCCAAAAGGAATTACTTTAAGCAAGTCTCTTTCAGCTTTATCAAACCAGTAAAGTATGATAAGATTTTTATATTTCTCAATTCCTTCCAAGGCATCCACATATTCATCAAAAATATGTATCTCACTGTTCTGATCCCCATATCTCCCTTGGTGTGGTGAATCCTTTCTTTCTTTAAAAGGAGAATGAATTATACCCACTGGTTTTAATAACATTTGCATAATACACCTAGCTAGTTTTTGAATTTAATAATTTTAGTATTCAACTAAGAGCATAATAATTATATTTTTTAATTTAATTGAACCATTACTGTGCAGGGTGCACTGTCAATACCCTTAATTTGCCACGGAATCAGAAATAACTGTTTTATATTATTTTTTGCAGATAAAGAACTTAAATCCATATCTTCAACCAGTAAAAGAGGTTCTCCATAATTGTTTTTTTTAATAAATGCTGTTTTGTGTGCCTCAGTTGCATTATCTGGATTACTAAAACAAGATATAGAAACAGAATCTATTCCAATCCCTCTGATTGATGGAAAATGCTCTCTTAAAAAGTTTATTACCTCCGGATTTATGCCGGGATTTTCTGTCAAATATTTCTCTAAATTTTTTTGCCGATATTTAAAAAAACCAGTTATTATTAAAATGAAATCAACAGATTTCCAGTTATCTTTAGTTTCATCTTTAGAATTCAAAGTTTCATGGTTTTCAAGGATATTTAGGAAATCTGGAAGTCCTATTTCATTACATGTGGTTTGAGGAATTTCTAAAATTAGCACCTTATTAAAAACTAGATTTTCCAAATCATAATCTGAAATAGATTTTCCATCTTCTAAAAAATGACCTGGAGCATCTACATGAGTTCCTGAATGATTTTCAACACAAAGTAAATAGGTATTGTAACCATCTTCAGAAATAGTGCTTTTATGATTTATTGATGGTTTTTTTAGACCCTTGTAAACCGGTGAATCTTCATCTAAACTATATGAAAGATAAATATATTTCATTTTTAATCACCTGATAATTTTTAATTTTATGATCTTAATCCATTAGGAATTATAAAATCTTACCCAAATTAAATCTGGTTAATCAAAAATGGATAAATTTAGTGTAATTCAGTTATTATATATTTAATTCATAACTATAATTTATTTTAATTCGTGATTGATACCTATAAATTTCATATTATTCTCAAAGAATAAAAAATTATTAATTCATTACATGCTTCATTATTTTTTAAAACCTTAAAAGATTGCTTAAAATAGATTAAAAGTGTAGAAAATCGTTTTCTGCAAGTAAATTCTATACCCAGTAAATATTGTTTAGACCAAACAATAAAGCAAGATTTAAAAAAATTTAAAATTGACCTATTTTTAAAAATAGGCCATACGAATCCTTTAAATATGAAAAAAAGAATATTATAATTATACATACAAGAGGTGAAAGTTTGCAAAAGAAAATATTTGCATTATTATGTTCCATGATTATGGTGGCCGCAATTATGCCTGCGTTTGCAACAGATGCTTCCAGTGGAAACAACACAACATTAAATAAAAATCATAAAACCACAACAAACTTAACTGATACTCAGTTGGCTAAGTTGAATTTAACCCAAACAAAGTTAAATGCTCTGATAGTTAAAATTGACAACTTAACAGCAACTTATAAAAATAATACAAAAGCCAAAGGATTATTAGTTGCTTTAGCTAATTACAAAAAACAAGCTACAAAACTAAACAAGCAAATAAACTATTTTAAGGCCCACCCTCCCAAATACCATGGAAAGGTTCTTAATAAAAGAGCTAATGTAGCAATAAAAAATTTTGCGTTTAAACAGTACATTTTAAGCAAAAAAGTTGCCTTAAAAGCAAAATTACTAGCTAAAATCTAAAATTGTTTTAAAGGATAAATTAATTTATCCTTTTTTTATTTTATTTTTCTAAATAAGAGCATATATCTATTTTATTAAACAATTCTATCTTCAATACTATCAAAGTCCATATTAGTTATTAAATAATCTTTTATATCTTTAATTTCATCATTTTCTAGCATAAAACTCTTTTTTCCTAGATCTGATTTGGCTTTTACAATTATACTTTCCATTAAACATTCATGTGGTTGGATCATTATATCCTCTACAGTTCCCAGTTTTACACCATTGCTAGTGATAACAGTTTTACCAACAATTTTTTTGAAGTTTAATTCAATTTTTTTAAGAGAATCTGCTTCTTCCTGACTAATTCTCTCTTCAACATCAGTTACTGATATTTTTAATATTACATAATCACCAATAGCTTCAATTTCACTTTCAGTGATTGTGAAATATTTTTTATTTAAAACAGCTCCATCAGAAACCAATATTTTATCAATTAAACAATCAGAAGGTTTTAAAATTATGTCCGCGATTTTTCCAATTTCCTGACCCTTCTTATCAATTACAGTTTTCCCAATAAATTCACTTGCTTTCATAATTTCATCTCCATAAACAGGTGCATTATATTATTCTAATTTAAATTAGAAATTCATATTTATCTTATATAAAATATTATATATTAAATTATGGAAAATGAATTTATCAAAATAATTTGATAAAATTGTTAATGAAAATAAATGAAAATAAAAATCCCTAAGGAAAATTTGATTAGATTAATTTGAAATGAAATAATAATTAATTAAATGAAAAAAAATGTGATGATTATATTTATATTATTTTTCTTCAGCATGTTCTACAGCCATTTTAATCAATATGACAATATGGTCATCTTTAAGATAATATCTGGCCATTTTACCTTCTTTTTTGAATTTAACCAAATTTTTATCTCTTAAAACTCTGAGTTGATGTGATATTGCAGAGTGTTCCATTTCCAATAGTGCTGCCAGTTCACAAACACAAAGAGGTTTCTTAGAAAGAGCATATAATATCTTTAGACGCGTAGGATCTCCCACAGCCTTAAAAAGATTAGTTATAGTGCCAATCATATCATCATTAATCATCTGTGATTTAACTTCATTAACCATGGATTCATTGGCTTCCTGAATTTCACACGACCCTTCATTCATACCAATCTATTTCCTGTTAAATACCTATAAAAGTTTTTATCCATATTAAAAATTTTGTAAAATAATAAAAGAACAAATTCTTAAACCCCGAATGATAACCGGAAAGATAACAGACTTATTATCAGAAATATATATAAAATAATGAATAAATAAGGTGATTACATGACAGTTGAATGGGTCAAAATAAAGGATATTTTGGGTAAAAACTATACTTATAGTATTAAAGGCCGTCCTAATGCAGAATCAATACGAATTAGTGAAAATAAGATTACTATAGGATTAAAAAGAGGGGAAGATAACCTTCCAGCCCATCGTATATTCCTAAAGAACAACTTAATTTACTATGAATATACATCAGATCATCTACAAAAAAAAGCTAAATATGGTAGAGTTTTTTCAAAAAGATGAATTAAAAATAATAAAATCGGAATAGTGAAATAATAATAATAATAATAATAATATTGCAAAAAGTTATAAATCAAAAAACTCTTTATTTTTTTAAATTTAATAAATAATAATTATATATTTTTTAATATTTTGATAAGAAAATGATGAAAAAAAACATTGAAAATAAGAATTCAAGCATAATTAGCAAATTTTTAGAGTAATATGAGATGGCTGACGACGTCAAAAGCTTCCCATAGGAACACCCACAGTACCACAAAAAACGCAGGAGGACTTTACTTCTGGGATCGAAACGAGACCAGGTGTAACCCCACCGCTATGGTCGCCAAACCAATGAAATTTAATAATGTTCTAAAACTATCAGTTATACATAACAAACTGGTGATCTAACAGCCATATATGTCCAAAGCGTATATAAGCATTAATTTGAGATCTATTGAAATGATACTTTTTCAATAATAATAGTAATAAATTTTAATTAAGACTTAAAATAGTTAACAGTATTTATTATATTTGTGTGATTATAAGGAATGGCCGGCAACGTCAAAAGCTTCCCATAGGAACACCCACAGTACCACAAAAAACGCAGGAGGACTTTACTTCTGGGATCGAAACGAGACCAGGTGTAACCCCACCGCTATGGTCGCCGAA